>NZ_JBKHHI010000054.1:0-23652 GCF_046539235.1 Coleofasciculus sp. | reverse complement strand
GTCATTTGTCATTCGTCCTTTGCTTCCCCATCTCCCCCCTCTCCCTCATCTCCTCTACCTTCTAGGTAGCAGCAGGTTCAACCGCCTGATCCATCAGTTCTCGAAACTGAATCACATCTTGACGTGGATCAGCATGAGTCACCTGAACATCCAAGCGATCGCCTAGTCTAACGGATCGCTTAAACCGCATCACCAACTCTAACCCTAAATCTTCTAACAGAATCAAGCCCAAGTTGTCGTGTTCGCGTAACCAACGCAGCATTAATGCTTGCCACACTTGATCCGGGTGACGCCGTAAATATTCCAATCCCCAATAGCGATTGGTTTGGCGTTCCACCATAGCGGCTTCTGATGCGGCTGTAGTCACGCCTTGCATGGTTTCTTGCAGGTATTGAGCCGAAAAGGGTAAGGGATCACCGCGCAGGTGGGCTTTTAGTTGAAAATGATTCAGCAAATCCGTATAACGGCGGATAGGAGAAGTGACTTGGGTATAAGTTTCCAAACCCAAACCCGCATGACGTAGGGGAGTAATACTCATTTCACTGCGAGGCATACAGCGCCGCATGGCACAGAAGCGCACTGGACCTGGCGGCAATACCAGCAGTTCTTCATCAGAGGGCAGTTCCGGCTGAGGTTGTCCGCGAAAAGGGAGGGGAATTTGATGGCTTTGACCGTAACGTCCAGCGACTTCCCCGGCTAGAATCATCATTTCTGCGACCATTAGCCGCGCTTGGGAATCCTCTAAAACCTGAATAATGATCTCATCCTGATCACGGACTTTAATCACCGCCTCTGGCATGTGGATACTAATCGCACCCTGACTTGACCGCCATTCTTGACGACGCTTTGCCCATTTCGCGATCGCGGCTATTTCCGGTTCTGCCTTCACCCCCAGTTCCAACATTTCATCCACGTCTTCGTAGGTGAGGCGATAGGTAGGTTTAATCAGACTAGGGTGAATCTTGTACTCTTGAACACTGCCATCTTCATCCAGGATCACGCCAAAACTGAGTGATGGGCAAACTTGACCTTCAACCAAACTCATCGGACCCGTTGCCAGTTCGGTGGGAAACATGGAAATCATGCCCGTTGGTAAATAGAGCGTGGTACTGCGCCGTCGGGCTTCTCGATCCAGTTCGTCGTCGGGTCTGACTAAGCGGGTTGGATCAGCAATATGAATCCACAGGCGCTCTTTTCCATCGTCGAGTTGTTCTAAACTCAACCCATCATCGATTTCTGAGGTACTCTCGTCATCAACGGTGTATACCTTCAAATGAGTTAAATCTAAGCGGTCTTGATCGGGGTCGGGAGGCGGAGAATCCAGGTATTGTTGCGCCAAGTCAAGCACCTCACGACGAAAGTGAACAGGGTAAGATGAGCGCCGCAAAAACAGATTCTCGTGAGGACTCCATAAGCCTAAGTCTACCAACAGATCGAACGCTGCTTGGGGAGTTGGCGGGCGATCCAGGGTAGCTAGTATATCTTGGGCTGCACGAGACGCATTTTCCGGATATAGGACAAACCGTTCTAGGAGATCAAAGCGAGTGCGATCGCTTTCTTGCCACTCTACCGCTTCACCGTTGAGTTTCTGCTGAGTGCGGCTTAAAAATTCTTCTTGTTCTCGCTGCTTCGATTCTGCGGCTAGTTGCTGGTGTTTAATTTCAGCCACTTTTGTAGCTGGACGCGGTTCATAGCTATCGGCTTTTTGTTTAAAGTAGAGTTTGTCGTCCGATAGCAAGCAGTGAGCCGCATAACATAGGGGTGGGCTTTGGTCAGAAAACAAAAACTGTGCCATTTCCGCACAGGTTACCGCTTTTCCCTCTTCCACCAGCAATTCCCATGCCACTTCTAGGCTGGATGGATCTAAATAGGGTTCGACTTGGCTGAGAAAGTCGGGAATTTCTGAGACGTCAAATGTACCATCCTGAACTTCGTAGGTAACTTGCCGGGGATGAAGCGTGTGAGATTGACCCTGTTCATCGATAACCGTCCAGCGTGTTTTGCCATCTGGACGGTCTACAATCGCTAGATGACGATCACCTTGCACACGAAATTCGATAAGTGTTCCTTTTTCCACCAGCTTTGCTAATCCCGGTCGTTTATCTTTAGTTTTTAACTCATCCGGCGATAGGTTCCCCACGCTGCAATTTTTTATTCAGCGTGGGATAAATCGCCAATAATGCCCATATAAAGTGGCATTGCATCCAAATTGGATATGGTGTTCCTCGCCAGAGTTATCACACTCTAAATCTAGTCTAACGGGTGATGGGATGATACCAAAATCATTAGACGGGGTATCAAAGGATTCAATCATTTGACACCACCGTTTAGTCAGAGATCGATTATCTCACCACTCCTCATCCTGAGCTTGTGTTGAGCCGCATCATCCCTCTTTCATCATCCCTCTTTGTTGACGAAAGGCAATAATGCTAACAGGCGAGCGCGTTTAATCGAGCAGGTCAATGCCCGTTGTTGTTGAGACGTTAGACCTGTAATCCGACGTGGCAGAATTTTACCGCGTTCGGTAATGAATTTGCGGAGTAATTCCACATCCTTGTAGTCAATGGGTTCTCCCGGCTTGATCGGAGAAAGACGTTTGCGAAAGTAGGTCATGGGCAGTTCTTAGGGGTTTGTGGTCATCAATTTCAGTTTAGGATGCATTGCCATTGTTACGTGGCTATTTAATTTCTTTATGCACCGTATGCTTATTGCAATGAGTACAGAACTTTTTCAGTTCTAGCCGCCCTGTGGTATTGCGGCGGTTTTTCATCGTGGTGTAACGAGAGACACCATTTGTCCGCTTGTCTGGGTTCGTGCGACACTCTGTACATTCTAAGGTTATAACCAGTCGGACACCTTTCTTACTTGCCATAGTCTTACATCTAGTAAATTAAATCAGGGCGTGAGTGAATTTAAACACAATCTCTTATTTTTGCATACGACGCCGGATTTGGGCAACCCATCGCTTTAGACGCAGATCCAGAGAGAATCCACGACGGGTTTGAATTACCAGGGTTTGGGCAATGCGATCGTGAAACGCTTGCTGTTTTTCCGGTTCCGATAAAGCGATGCCACAATCTACCCCTAATGGGGCAATTAACAGCAGCATGGAGAGTAGCATGGAGATGCCATTAGCCAAAACGTTGAAGCCAAACATGGCTAAGAGCGCACAGACACCCAGAATGCCTTCTCGTTTAGTTAGTGTCAATAGCCCTGGAAGTTTGCCGTATTTGGCATCCAGCACTTTCATATCCAATGCCCAGCGTCCCAAACTCTGACCCTGATTGCTCGATACCAATAGGACCCGCATCCCTAACCACAGTGCCATAAACACTAACACTTGCAAAAAAGGATTTCCACCCGCCATCGAACTAACCAGCCAAACGGCGACAAAATCAATCAGGAAGGCATAGAACCGTCGCTCTATTGGCACTTGAGGAAAGCGCTTGTGTATTGGTTCAAGTTCATACATGGTTAGGGTTAAGGTTAGGGCTGATGCAATCTTTATTGATTTTAGCGGATTTTGCGAAGTGCAATCGTTAGGTCAAAAGCAGGCTGAGTGAGACTTTGAATCTTGTCACCTTAACCTTAACCCCCTACCTCAAAGCAATTAGAGTCCCCTCCCCTTGGCAAGGGGAGGGTTGAAGAGGGGTCATACTAACTAGGTAGGGACAATAAAAGTTAACGGCTGAGATCGTCATTTGTCATTCGTTTATGTAAAGGTTTGAAATCTATTTACATACCTTAATATAGTATAGAGTTAAATTTGTTCCCACTAATCTACTTAAATCTGGGTCAACTACTTTTTGTTCTTTCAAACTTAACTTTACCCTAATCCCCTAACCAATAAAATCCAACTCATATTTCTTTCAAAAATTCTTCTTTCTAAGGTTCAATTTCCTGACGCAATCGTCTAATTAGACTGGCGCGGCTAATGATTGTCGCTATGCCATTATCAATTTGCACAAACACTTTACCTGAAAAAAGGCTACGTAAAGCCGGACGTTGATACACCACAAAATTATCGATTTCTGACGTGGGTTCAAACCCCATAGCGGATAAGGTTTTATTTAGGGTTTTACTAAAGGCTTTTTTATTCTTAAACTCTAGAGAAAGAGTCACGCTGCGATTGAAGTAAGCCCCCACTAATCCGGCGACCAAACCGAGCGTAATACCGTAACGATACGGAAGGGGTTGAGTTAAACTTAGACCTAGCACTTGCGAGGCTAAGACAGCCACAATCAGGGTCATCCCTGTAAAATAATAATAGAATGTTGCCCAAAAACCAGGACTAAGGTGCATACAATAACCCCTATAAATTTAAATCAGGATACAATTATTTATCACACGTTCCGGATTGTCAAGATTTAGACGATAAACTAGGCGAGTGTAATAGTCGCGTAGTTAATGCCGTGCGTACATCTTAGCCTTATCGTTTAAGTCATAGCAAAGGGTTAAACTGAGTACATTTAAGTATTCAGTTTAATCACACCATAAGTTTATTGCTATTGTCTTTTACTCTCGTTGATCGCAGGATTTTGATAAGTATCAATGCGGTCTAAACGATCTATAAAATCAAATCTTCAGTACGTTGTCGAATTACATTGTATTGAGTCATAGCTCGGTAGCGGCTCCAGTACCGATCGACAGCGATCTCCAGCTCTTTGAAAGGAAAATCCGCGCCGTGGGCTTCTTGGAGGACGACAAAGAAGTCGAGAATCGCGCCACCTTCGGCGGAGGTCAGGCTGTCGAAGCGCTCGTGGAAAATGGCTAGTGGAGTACCGGAATCGAACCATTCGAGCTGCTGCTTACGGAGTAGCTCGGTCATGTCGTCCGGCAAACCGAGACCGGACGGGAGCCTAGTAGCTCGATCAAGCGCCTCTACGACGTCTGTACGAGAGAGTTCGGTAAGTGCGCCTACGAGTTCGGAGACGAAGATGCTGAGAGATGCATAGGACTCCAGGGAAGCGTACAGGAAGGCTGGTAGGAAGTACCGGAATGCCTCCGGAGCAAGCATCCAGAGATTGCCTTCGACCTCGGTTCGGAGGTCGTACACCGAGAGTTCCCTTGACGTCTTCGTAGCCAAGAGTTCGCGCAGGCGATCGCCGTTGTAGTTTACCGCTGATCGCAAGATCTGACTCGCCACGGGTCGGGGGCGCGAGGCGAACGCATTGAAAAAGCGAGCTTTATAGTGAAATACGATATCATTAGCTCCTTAAGCGAATAGAAAAGGCTCGAAGCACTTTGAGGGAAGGAAAGGGTATTAGTCTGGAAGAGATGAGGAAAAAGTATGAACTTTAATTGCATTTGATACGGGACATCTCGACCCATTATGGAAGGTGCACATCTTGGTCGGAGGGAATATTGTTATGACCACAACTCTACTTATCCAAACTGAAACCACTCCCTTAAGGATTTCGCTACCCGCGATCGCGCCGATGACTCGCGAGGAGTTCTACACCTTTTGCCAAGCTAATCGAGACTTGCGTATCGAACGTACTGCGGCTGGAGATGTTGTCATTATGCCACCTGCTTTTTCAGATACCGGAAACCGCAATTTTAATCTGGCTGTACAGCTTGGTATCTGGGCGGAAATTGATGGTACAGGTTTGGGTTTTGACTTCAGTGCAGGATTTACGCTTCCTAATGGTGCAACGCGATCTCCTGATGCGTCTTGGATTAAAACAGAACGGTGGAATGCTTTGACTGAGGAGGAAAAAGCATCCTTTGCGCCGATTTGTCCGGATTTTGTGATTGAGTTACGCTCGGCGAGTGATACTTTAAGTAGTTTGAAAACGAAGATGCAGGAATACATAGAGAATGGTATATCTCTAGGCTGGTTGATTGACCGCAAAAATCGTACTGTTTATATCTATCGCTCTAATCAAGAGGTTCAAATTTTGGAAAATCCAGAGCAGGTTAGTGGTGAGCCAGAGTTACCCGGTTTCAGATTGCTGATGTCAAAGATTTGGTGATTTTGGTAAAGAGTCAAGGGGTAGGATGGGCAAATGGATATAATTTTTGGTGAAATCGTTAAATTAACGTAATTTGCCCACCCGACAATATTAGGCGATCGCACTAAGCTGTCATGCATTTAAATTGGGTATTAGTAGCGAGCTTTCTAGATCGCACTACAAGGATTGCGTCATTATTGATATTAAGGTTTAAATGCCGAACAGCTTACGAGATATCAAAAGATAGTTCGCGTTTGCTGGCAACACAATCTTCAAGGTATAAATTAATTAATTCTTGCCAAGACATTCCTTTTTCTTGTGCCATTGCCTCAAAATATTCTATGACTTCTATTCCCAAAGGTAAAGTTACTTGTTGTTTTAATGTTTGGGCAAAAGGATTGGGTCTACTTTTCATTTTGTCAAGGTCATATTCTTTTTGCATGGTTTTATCCTCGATAAAATTTACTTTCGTTTTTAGTAGCTTTTCGAGCAGAAATTATTCTAATGACTGATTCTTGTTCTCGGTAACAATGAACGATGAGTAATATTCGCATTCTATAGCTTCTGCCAAGAAGTAAGAAACGGTCTTCTGTGTCAGCAAGTCGGGTGGGCAAATGGATATAATTTCTGGTGAAATCGTTAAATTATCATAATTTGCCCACCCGACAATATCAGGCGATCGCACTTATTAAGATGTCAAATGGCTTCTATAGGAAGCAAGGCTTTCCCAACAGTCTTCCACTTGGTTTTTCCTTGTTCTATCAGTTTTATATGAAATTCATAATCTCCCTCTTCTTGAATCTCCAGTCCGCTGATTTTAAAAATTGCGTTACATCGTAAATTGTTAGATAGATCTATCTTATATTCTTTTTGAAACAGGATATTTCTCGATGGAGACATTAAACACAAACGAGCACTGCCTTGACTTGGCTCGTCTTTACTCTTTCTGCCCCAAAATGAAACTAACTCGAAATCCGGCAAAATTATAGATTGATTTTCATTAGATGATGAAATGTTATCAATATTAAACTGTTCTATTATTTCTACCAAAGTAATATTTTTGGTTTCTTCATTAACAATACTCTTTAAGCAAATAAGCGTCGATATATGGTTAATCATTGATCGATCAATTGAGTTTCTAGATATTCGGTTGCTGTCTCCATCACGCGATTGTGTCCCCGCTCTGATGCTTTACGAATTGCAGCAATGGATAGATCTCTGTTGCTTGACGGAATGCCTATATTAATTATTCCTAGTAGGGTTTGATAAGCTAGATTTTCTTGGTTAGGATCTTCTACAATTCGGTCTAAAAGCCTTATTAAGTGTGGTAATATGCGTAGCTCGTAGCTTTTGGTCAGCGCCCATACTGCCATGGGATGAGGGAATAAAGTCTCGTCAGAGATATAGGCGATTATTTCGTCTACTACAGTTTTTATATCAGTTTCTGATAGTCTCTGATGAGCTAATTCATCACCAATAATTTCTCTAATACCACCGTCATCCCCTGGAGTGGGATGCTGTACCTTTTCTCGTTCAATCAGAAGCCCAAGAATTAAAGCTGCCTCATGAGTTTCTGTCTCACTTCCTCGGAGAGCTTGCGTAAGTTCTTTAACCAACATATCTAGACCTTCTTATACCTTGAGATTGTGACCCCGCAAGTTTTCTACATCAACTCTGGCATCAGTATATTTCTGATAACGGAAGTATGCACTTTTTGATTGACCAGCAGTTGCAATTCCAGCAGGAGGACGGCTGCTAATCCAGGCAATTTGCTTTGCCTTAGCAGGCTGTGCGGCTTTTTTCGCTTTGTTAGGGGTTACCTTTTCCACGGCCGTTTCAAGAGCTGTAATAGCTTGCACGGTTGTAACACCTGTAATGCTAGGGGCAGTTGCAACTTGAGAGAAGGTCGGACCCCCTTGGTTAGTACCCCATTGCACTTGAAAACGCATGGTGTTTTGCCTTTCCTCTCGATCTCTGGTTCTAGGCACTGCTCGCGGCTCCACCCGATCACGAGAGCGAGAAGATTCATAAGCCATGTAACCCGCATAGCCTACGGTAGCAACTGCTGCTACACCAAGGATAGCCCAACCTATGGGACCTGCAGCTATAAGAGGTGGAGCCGCTGCGGCCTGAGCGAAGCGTTGGATTGTTGGAGCTGAACTCTGACTCGATTCCTGTTGACGGGATTGCTGCTCTTGCGCTTTTTTAGCTCCTTCCAAGTCTCCCTGGGCGGCGGCTAAAATTGGCTGGGTAACTCGTAGGATCTCATCGACCTTACCTGATCCCTTCAAAGCACGGAGTTGTTCGAGTACTGTCCGAAGACCATGTTCTTGCTCTTTAGCTTCAGGAGCGGCTGTCGTGTCTACATCGCTTTCACCTGTCGTCTGGGTAAGACTAGCATTCAGGGCTTGTTCCACTACCGCGATCGCTTGATCAAGCATTTCTTCATGGTTAGTCGGCTCAGCTTCACGCTGAATGCGTGTGGCTCCCGCCTGTTGCACCACATGAGTCAACTCATGCGCCGTCAACTCATTATTCCCCGGTAACTTTCCAGCCCCAAAATAAACATCACTCCCATGAGTAAACGCCTGAGCGCCCAACTCCTGATTCATCTGTATCGCTTCACCACCCGTATGCACCCGCACTCCACTAAAATCTGCCCCAAAGCGCGGCTCCATAAACCCTCTCACGTTCTCGGATAACGGAGAACCTCCACCCTTAGACGCATTCAAACGACTCTCTAAATCCCCAGATGCTTGATTTCCGTCTATTTGATGCGCCCGTTGTATCATCTGGCGCATTTGCACACGCGGATCAATTTGCCTGTGCACCACAGGTGTAATTGACTGCGCTCTTTGCCAGATCTGATGGGGGTGATGGGGATGATTGGTGTCCAACTGACGCTGAACTGACGCTGAACTATCAGGAGGCGCTGACATTGACATTACCTGAGACGCTACTCGGTCAGCTTCTTGCTCGTAAGTATCTCCAGGCGCTCCTATGGTTGACCCTGAGCGAAGTCGAAGGGTCAACTTGGTTTGAATGCCAATTTCCTCTAAGTCTTTCCCGGCTTCTCCCGACTGTTCCTTCTCTTCTTTGGCACAATCAGCACATTGTCGTTGAATCGGGTTTTCTGAGACTGGGGCAAAAGCACCTTTTAATTGGGAAGCAGGGCTTTGTGGTATGGGTGGAGGGGCATCAAACGTTGATACCCATGGTGATTCAGATTTACGCTGTACCGTTGACCCTGAGCGGAGCCGAAGGGTTGATCCTTCGGCAAGTTCAAGTTCCTTGGCTTGGATTCCTCGCATTACATTGGCGGCGAGTCTATCGGCTGATGCTCTGGAATACTCCCCGATTTCTGGGGATGGGGCAGATGACGGGTTTGACTTGGGTTGAATCGAAGAATGTCCCATTTTCCCCGGACTTTTACCCTTTTTCTGTACTGGGGTGGGAGTCCAGGACGAATTTTTCTTTTGTACGGGTTTATACTCCATGATATGGACAAATTGATACCATCGTTTCCCAATTTAATCTGGATGCGGCAACCATTCAAGCTGCTTGTTTATCGTTGAATAGTACGGACTATACGCCTACACTACCGGATAAACAACAGGATGACAAACAAACCGATAAAGAACCAGCCAAAACATCCTCATCTTCAACCCGTCGTCGCTCATCGAAAACTCAAAAGATTCAACCCAAAATAGAACATAATTTATCTCCCCGGCAAACTCATTTATGGGATTTCTGTAAGACTCAAGCGCGTCCCCGTTTAGATGATTTGGCGCAACGGATTGATGCTGTAGCGACTTGGGAGGAGTTGATTCTACCGGAACGAGAAAAAGCTACATTACAGGAGATTTCGACTCATGTGCGACAACGAGCGAAGGTTTATCACGAGTGGGGATTTGCGGGAAAAGGAGGACGTGGATTAGGGATTAGCGCTCTTTTTTCCGGACCCAGTGGCACAGGGAAAACTATGGCTGCGGACGTATTGGCAAAGGAGTTACGTCTTGACCTTTATCGGATTGATTTGAGTGCGGTGGTGAGTAAATATATTGGGGAAACGGAGAAGAATCTGCGGCGAATCTTTGATGCAGCGGAAACCAGTGGGGCAATTTTATTGTTTGATGAAGCGGATGCTTTGTTTGGCAAACGAACGCAAGTGAAAGATTCTCATGACCGCCATGCGAATGTAGAAGTGAGTTATTTACTGCAACGGATGGAAGCCTATCAAGGATTAGCGATTTTGACGACAAATCTGCTCGATGCTTTAGATCAAGCGTTTATGCGTCGAATTAATTTTTCGGTCAAATTCCCCTTTCCCAACGCCCCAGAGCGAACCGAGATTTGGCAGCGCATTTTCCCAAAAGAAACGCCGACAAAGAACTTAGATATGCAAAAGTTAGGTAAACTGAATATGGCGGGGGGGAATATCCGTAATATTGCCTTAAATGCAGCATTTTTAGCCGCTGATGCGGGTGAACCTGTGATGATGAAACATCTTTTACAAGCGACGAAAAGCGAATCTCTGAAGTTGGGGAAAATTTTAACGGATTCCGAAATCAGGGGCTGGGTTTAAGTTTAAGACTTAAGCCCTCAACTAAAGTTGGGGCTAAAAGCTTAAACCCGTTGAAACGGGTTCAACGGTTCCTTTAGTAAGCTCGGTTCTTACTTTAGCTTTGACGCGGAAATTGATTTCCTGGCTATGTAAGTCAACGATATTCAACCTAAAAGACTTAACTTCAAGCGCCGATGTACCCGGAATTCACCATCAGCGATATCCGAGTTATACGACTGTTGATGATTTGATGACGGCGCAGACAAAATGTCAAAAGCCGTAATCAGCAGGCTCGGGAAAGTGAAGCAAAGGGTCAATTGTAGGGGCGGGTTTAGGAACTAGCGCTAGCTTGTTACTAATCAATGAACAACAAAACCCGCCCTATTCAGAAATAACCTTTCAACAAAATCCGCCCTTGGTCAAAAATCCGTCCCTGGTCAAAACCGGGGATGCTGGGTAGAAGAAGTTACCGTTTTTTAAGTTTTAAGGAACAGATCAATTTCGATTACTAGATTGTTTGAATGAGCAATTACTGCCATTTCTGACCTTATACCCAGATACTTCAGCCATTCTCAACTACACTGTTTTAAACGATAAATTATAACATTAGCTACGCGGAATCATTTGTTTCCTTTTTCACTGTCAATGGGTTGACAAAGCTCACGGTTACTCTGTTTAACATCGGGATTATGATTGAGATAATCTCGCAACCAATTACAACTTTTTGCTAACAGTTCCTCCAAATCTAAATTCCAAACAATTGCGGTATTATCTTCAGTGCCGACAGCTAACGCTTGACCATCCTGACTCCAACTGACACTGGTGACTCGTCCCTTCTCGGCTTCCCAGGTTTTCACTAAAGTGTCATCTAGTCGCCAGATTTGTACCCGATTATCCCAGCTTGTGGTTGCCAGAATATTTCCTCTAGGACTGAACTGAACCCGCGCCACACTATCCGTAGACCCTTTCAATGTAGTTTGCAGTTCACCCTGACGATTCCAGAGTTTTACAGTATTGTCATAACTAGCTGATGCTAATAACTGGGAGTCGGCAGAAAAGCTGACATCTAAAACCCAATTACTATGACCTTTCAAAGTTTTCAACAATTGTCCCTGACGATTCCAGAGTTTGACGGTTTGGTCATCACTAGCAGACGCCAATACCTGACCGTCAGGACTAAAACTCACTCCATTGACGCGGGATTGATGTCCTTTTAAGGTTTTAATCAAAACTCCATCTCGTGTCCAAAGTTTAATCGTTTTATCTCGACTGGCGGAGACAAGGGTTTGCGAATCTGGACTAAAACTGACATCCAACACCCAATCCTGATGACTGTTCAATACCTTAATCAACTCTCCCTCTCGATTCCACAGCCGAATCGTACCATCTCGACTGGCTGAGGCAAGGCGTTCCCCGTCAGGACTAAAACTAACACTATAAATTCGTTCCGTATGCCCGTTTAATGTGTGCAAGAGTTGACCCAAACGATCCCAAATTTTGACGGTTTTATCGTTACTTGCTGTAGCAATCCGTTCTCCATTGGGAGAAAAGATCACATCTCGCACATCATCGTCATGCCCGCGTAAAATGAGCTGAGACTGTTGCCGCAGTTCCCAAAGTTTGATGGTTTTATCATAACTGGCAGAAGCGAGGACGACGGGAGTTGCTAATGTATCTGCGGTTTCTTTTGCTTTTTGGGTGGGACTAAAACTGACAGCAGTTACTCTATCGCTGTGTCCTTCAAAGGTTTTCAGTAATTTACCATCACGATTCCACAGTCTTACCGTATTATCGGCACTTGCTGCTGCAATCAACTGACTGTCAGCGCTGACGGTTACGTTCAATACCCAGTGTTCCGGTTGGGAGAGGGTTTTAATCAGTTGACCCTGAGTATCCCACAGTTTCACGGTGCGATCATCGCTAGCTGAGGCAATGAATTGACCATCGGGACTAAACGCCACACTGTTAACCTTACCCTGATGTCCGGTGAGCGTTTTCCATAATTGACCGTCTTTTGTCCACAATTTGATGGTTTGATCGCTTCCTGCTGACGCTAGCATCTCACCATTGGGACTAAAGCTAACCCACTGTGCTGCTGTTTTATGGGCTGAAAAGGTATGAATTAACTCGCCATCCACTCGCCACAGGCGCACCGTACCATCCGCACCTGTGGAGGCTAGGTGTTCACCGTCAGGACTAAAGCTAACGCTATAAACATAACCTTCATGCCCTGTCAAAGTTTGGACAAGAGTGCCATCTTGACGCCACAGCTTAACTGTGCCATCCCAACTACTGGATGCAATTAGCTGACTATCTGGACTAAAGGAAACACTGGTAATGCTATCTTGATGCCCTGGCAGAGTAGTGACTAATTTACCATCAGGACGCCACAATTTTACCGTGCGATCGCGGCTGGCGGAGGCAATCAGTTCTCCATCGGGGGAAAAGCTGACATCCCAGACAATATCACTATGTCCTTCTAACCGATTTCGTTCGGTTACCGAGTCTATGGCTTGGGAAAGGGCAGCAATCACTTGCAGATGGGTATCGGGTTTGACGCCTACAATAACCTGTTTAAGCTGTCTGGCGCCTCGGAGGGCTTCCAGCAGCGCATCAAACTCTTTTCCAGAAGCAAATAGGGCTTCTGACGACGCACTAATCGCCGCGAGTTGGGCATTAAACGTTAGAGTCGCGGCGCGTCGGCGTTGCACCTCAGCCCGCCATCCTAACCCCCCAGCCGTCACCGCCAGCACTGCCATTGCCGTACCGACTGCGATCGCCCGGAGTCGCTGTTTGCGAACTCGTAAGAGTTCCATTTGACTGTGCTTTAGCCGGGTTACCAGTGTCTGCTTGCGGCGTTTTTTGTAATGGTGACGGATGGGGGCGACTAAGTAATCGTGAACTAGCTGATATCGATCCTCGGGTTCGTCAGGTAGGCGAAATAACAACCCTGAGCCAACTAAAATCTCCAGAATTAGGGAAAGTGAGGATGGCGATTTGACAACGGAGGGGGATGGTGTATGTCCCATATCCAAATCCTTTGTCCCCGATTCCAACTCAGTTTGAGTTTTCAAGGGACGAGTCCCTCGGTCATCCGTCAGTGAAAATAAGACTTGCCAAACTGTCTCTTGATTCTCAGAACCACAATCAGCAATAGCATTCAACAGCCAGCGTTCGACTAAAGTGGCTTTCGGATTCGTGCCTAAGGCTTGGTATTGCGCCAGAGTGGTAATTTTCTCCGTTTGCAGTTGCATCCCCACTACCTGTAATTCAATCAGTCGCACGCTTTCGGTGGGTGAGGCTAAATCCTGAACTAGGGCATCAATTAGGGCGTCGTCTAACTTAAACTGAGAACCTGAAGCCAGAGTGGAAATGACATTTTTCGCTTCCCGTGGGGACAAATCCCCCAAGTGGTAGCGAAGTTGCCGATCCAGAATATTGTTGTTAATCGCACTCAAATTCGTGTAGCGTTCGCATTCAAGCAGGTAATGCAGGTAATCTTCCCGCAAGGATAAAATAATTTTGACAAAGGGAAGATTTAGGCAATGCTCTAAAAATTCATAGAACTGGCGTCGTTGTTCTAATTCCGTACAAACGAAAAAAAATTCTTCAAACTGATCGAAAATTAGCACGATCAGGATATTGCCATCAGCCGCCTGCTGTAATTGATTGACACAGGTTGCCAGTTGGCTCAGGGGTGGGGAATCTAACGCCGTATCCGATGAGGAATTAGAGGTACAGGATGGTGCCTTGCTGAGTTGTCGAGAAAACTCTCCTCGCCAATCGCTGTAGACTTTCTGCACCACGGGGATTACCTCTCTAGCGCTAATCGTGCGACTCTCTAAGGCAGGGACTAATCCAGCGTGAATCAAAGAACTTTTACCCACCCCAGAGGAACCATGAATCACCGTTAGTTTGTGATCATTGCGGCTGAGGCGTTGCAAGAGTCGATTTACATCTGGCAATCGCCCAGCCGCCGCTATTTCCAGGGGCGATAATTGTGGTTCGTGTCGCCCAGAGAGTAAGGGTGCTGCACCAAGAAAGGTAAAAAAGCCATACTGTTGTTCGAGGGAACGCTGTTTTTGCTTGAGTTCAAAGGCTCGTAGGTATTCTTGGTGAGCGAAGTAGAGCGATCGCAGTTCTTGGAGAATGTCCAGGTAAAGCTGGGGAGACTGATGGGGAGCGTTTGGGAGTAACCCCTCTACCGTTAACGCCGCCTCTAAATCCGCGATCGCTGCCGTTGATTCCCCCAGTTTACGCTGGGCTTTGGCACGGATCAGTAAGTACCATCCCTGATGCTGAGGCTGAAATAAGTGAGAGTGATCCAAAATATCTAACGCTGTTTGGGCAAAGACTTTGGCATCCCCCCAATTGGATTCTGCTAATGCCACCGCCGCCAAAAAACCATAAGCTTGGGGTAATTGAGCCACATTGTCTTGGGTTTGAGACTGCGCCAATGACTGAAGTGCCAGCGCTTGTAAATCTGCCCAATTTTGCAGGTTTTGCAAGACTTCACCCAGTTGAATGGTTAAGTGGGCAACCCAATCCAAGCGTCCCGCTGTCGTAAAGGCGTCAATCCCCGCTTGCCAAAATTCTCTAGCTTTCTGCCAACTTCTATACTTGTGACTTGGGTGTAATTGAGCTTGACGACAATAACACCAACCCAGATGACACTGTAAGATGCCAATCCGTTCTAAGGATTGCTGATCAGCGCCATCGGAGACAGCACAGGGAATCTGTTGCCAAACATCTAGACTCCGTTGATACTGCTCAAGGGCAACCTCAATCAAGTCATGTTTAAAGGCATCTCTGGCTAAAATAAACTGCCATGTCGCATAGTGGGCAGGTTCTAGATTCACACCACGCCCCTGCAAATCCCGTAATGCGGATTCGAGTTCTTGACGACGCTGACATCCCGGCGACAACTTGAGCGCTTCATTGGAAAAAAATTCACCGACACTTTTGTCTAAAAGCGTGGTAAACAGTTCCTCAGTTGTGTGTTGCCATAATTCCAACAACTCGGCGGTTGCCAGTTCAAATTTAATCGAGGTAGCCGCCCAACTCTTAAAATCAGGAGCAAATCGGGCTAATTTATGGAGTAATTCATCAGTGACCCATAAAACGATAGGAAAGCTAAAACTTTTTGGAAATTCGTCCCGTACCTGATTGGTGGAGATTAAGACTGGATCAATTGCCGTCACGGATTCCAGACCAAATACGAGCAAGGCAGATAAGTCCTCTTTCGCGATCGCGTCTAGGATAACGGTATATAAGGTTTGACTGGATTCTTGAATCACTAACTGTTTCAAGGGAATTCCTGTCAGCCCTTGGAGTTGCTGCCACATCTGTTGTTTGCAGCACTCATAGTTGCAGCGGACTAAAATCAGGGCAAATTGTCCTTCCGACAGGGTGATTGCCCGAGCGAGGGTAGATAGTGAACGCTCATTGGCTAAGACTATTTCTTCGGCTCTCTCTCTCTCTTTCTCCTTCATTCCTATCAAAATGTGACTACTCCTAGGTGGCTATCGTCGAGTAAGCTAGTGTTAATAAGGGACTTTAAATACAGAGGCTAAAAAACAGAAAACCAACCAATAAGACCTCTATTGGCTTCGGTGGATGGATCTGCTATTTTGATTACAGATCTTTTATTAAAGCGTATCTTTGATAAGATAGAAACTATTTATTGAGAAATTCAACCCACTTCTAAAATCAAAACTTAGACCCAGACAATTTAACAATTTCCAATAGAATTACACAGTGAGATCAACTGATAAAAATCGTGACAAAATTTTATAGTAAATGTGACTTAGATCACTGATTTTTCATTCGTCATTTGTCAGGCAATAGGCAATAGGGTAATGAGCTATAGAAATTTTGTCTCCCATCTTCCCCAGCTCCCCCCGCTCCCAGACGTAGCATGCTACGTCTCTACATTGCTCCCTCTGCTCCCCCAGCTCCCCATCAAGCACTCACATCAGCAACCGATTTAAACCGAGCCGTCTCTGCTAAAGCTGGATTTACTCCAAACCAACGACCCAAGTCATCGCGGTATTCATAGACAAACATACTGCGTAGCAGAATTTGATATTCTTTTTCCCCGCGAATGGACTGCTGCTGAACCACCTGAAAGAGTAACTGCCATTCCGCATCCTCAACCGCTAACGCCAGATCGTCCCGGTATCCCTTAATCACACTCTCTAAGCATTCGCGAGAAAAGGGTGGATCTTCTTGTTGCAGGCAGTTATACAGCAGTCCCAACAAGTTGCGAATGTGACCCCCACTAATCCGACAGATGCGATCCAGGGTTTCGGGACTGTCAAAAACCTCTGGGATTAAATTTAAGCGCTCTTCCGGAGAAACCTGGGGAAACGCACGGGCTAAAACCAGTTGTCGGAGTAATGCCATTCCTTGGGGAAACTCCCGCCCATCTCGATACCAAATTGGCACCATGGGTAACACTTTAGGAGCAACACCCCCGCCCAAGCGATTCTTCAGCGTTTCGTATTCGTTAGAGAACATCAGCGCTAAGGGGATGGTATAAACCAGATGACAGCGTAAACGTCGCAATTGAGAGCCGCGATCAATAAACAGGTACTCAGGCTGCGATCGCCCCGCATGAACGGGTCGGGGATCAACCCGATCCAAGTTGTCTATAATTACGACTAACCCTTGTTTACCTCGTTGTTTGAGCTTTTTAATCGCCGGTTCAATGATTTCAGTATTAATCGCCTGCAAAATCCCTTGAGTACGAGGCTCTAGGTGTTGTCTGAGCTGTTCGCGCAATTGAGGACTATCTTTGGTTTTGGCAGTGACTTTAGCAATACCGACGGACAGTTCAGCCGCTACATCCACATCGATAGGGGTCTGTAAAAAATCATTAATCTCGTTGAAGAGTTTGTTAAAGTACCGGGGTTGGAGACGAATCCCGATCGCTTCGAGATTTTCACTCACCGACCGAGCGATGCTGAGTAAAATATCGCTAATATCAACATCTGCCATGTCCAAGTCTTGAGATGACTCAAAATAGACAACGTGAAATTGTTCCGCCTCTAACTGAGCCTTCAAGCGAAACAATTCTGTAGACTTACCACAGCCAATATGTCCCGTAAAAAGCTGACAGGTAGGTTCATCCGGCGAAAGTCGTGCGATCGTGCGTCCTAAGGCTTCGATAATTTTGCCACCCCGCACAGACGAAAAATTAATATAGTACTGACGATCCTCTGGATTGCCCATGACTAGGGTTCTAGCTGGGTTACAGGCTTTGAAAAAAGTAGGTAGATGCAGTTTCATAAAGCAAGACTCTTGAGTCACCTGATTCAAGTAGAGCGTAAATCATTGACCGAACCCTTATACGTAGGGGTAATACCCCCTTTAGGGTCTAATGGCTTGGATTTGATCCCTCAGGTAGAGTAGAGGATGAGTGAGATAAGGAAGATGGGGAAGGTGAGGAAGATGGGGAAGGTGAGGAAGATGAGGGAGATGGGGAAGATGGGGGAGATAAGGGAGATTATGTAGGGGCGGGTTTCACTACTATCTTTTCGGTTACACCCAGATGTAACTAAACCCGCCCCGACTGTACGTAGCTTCTCAAGGGAGCGAGTATGAAGAATGACAAATGACAAATGACGAATGACGAATAACATTGCATCAGTTTCCCAAGCCCAAATCAGTAATCGGCGACAACAGCTAAAACGTGCCCGCCGAGTTAAATTTTTTCAGGCGCTGTGGCGATCGCTTATGGTAGGCGGTATGGCTAGCGGTTTGATTTGGGCGATTACCTTACCCGATTGGGTAATTCGCCAACCGGAACAAATTGACATTGAGGGCAATCAATTTCTCTCAACTCAGGCGATTCGATCGCTGCTCCCCTTATCCTATCCTCAATCACTCTGGCGAGTGGAACCCCAAGCGATCGCAAAGTCTCTCGAGAATACCGCACCCATTGCTGAAGCGACAGTAACTCGTCAACTCATGCCTCCGGCGTTGATCATTCAAGTGCAAGAGCGCCAGCCTGTTGCGATCGCCCAGGGGCAAACTCAGACAACCTCAGAACCGGGCTTTTTGGATGAACGAGGCGTCTGGATGCCCCAAAGTAGCTATCGTTCTCTCAAAGCCAATGTCGAGTTACCCACGCTGCAAGTGCGGGGTCAGAATGAACAATATCGTCCATACTGGTCACAAGTGTATCCGGTAGTCCACCACTCTCCCGTCAAAATCCTGGAGATTGATTGGCGCAACCCAGCCAATTTAATCTTGAAAACCGAATTAGGAAATGTGCATTTAGGATCGGATAGTTCCCAATTGGCAGAACAACTGGCAGTTTTGGATCGCATGAGACAATTACCCACTCAGCTTCAACCTAGTCAAATCGCCTATATTGATCTCAAAAACCCAGACCGTCCGGTGATTCAGATGAATACGGCAAGTGAAACCCCTAAACCGGATCATGACTAACCATGGCGGTAATAGTGGTATAAAAGAAAATTCAGCTATGCCCATTGGGGCAACTCTTGAGGAGAGTACCCTTCAAGAGTATTTACAACAAACCGGGGTGTTCGTTGGTTTTTCAATCGACTTACCCTATAGTTGACTCAGATTGTTACATATAACTGATAAAGTTGATTATCAACCCTGACCTATTCCAATGACGCTTAATAGTAAACTAGGGCTTGTCCATCAAAGCTCTCCGATAACGCTGAATACCGATCTTTCAGTTGGAGCGGAGAATACCCATCCCTTCAGCAACTCTGGGTTGCAGTTTAGTCAACCCCATGATTATGATTCCAAAGGGATTCCCAGGGAAGACGCGAGGAGCGACAACATTTTGCCAGGTAATGTTGCCAGAATTAAAGTTGTTGGTGTTGGTGGTGGCGGTGGCAATGCCGTCAACCGGATGATTGCCAGTGAAGTGGCTGGGATCGAGTTTTGGTCAATTAATACCGATTCTCAAGCCCTTTCCCAAAACTCCGCCGCCAAACGCTTACAGGTGGGTCAGAAGTTGACACGGGGACTCGGTGCGGGGGGAAATCCCGCCATTGGTCAAAAAGCAGCAGAAGAATCTCGCGATGAAATTGCCCAAGCCCTAGCCGAGTCTGATTTGGTTTTCATTACAGCCGGGATGGGCGGCGGTACAGGAACGGGTGCAGCACCGATTGTGGCAGAAATCGCCAAAGAAATGGGTGCGTTAACGGTGGGCGTTGTGACTCGTCCTTTCACCTTTGAAGGACGCCGCCGTACTTCTCAAGCGGAGGAAGGGATTGCCGCACTGCAAAGTCGCGTCGATACTCTAATCGTGATTCCCAATAATAAGCTGTTGTCGGTGATTTCTGAACAAACACCAGTTCAAGATGCATTTAGAGTTGCCGATGATATCCTGCGTCAAGGTGTACAAGGGATTTCAGATATTATCACCGTTCCAGGGTTAGTGAATGTCGATTTTGCTGATGTGCGAGCTGTTATGGCAGACGCGGGTTCAGCGTTAATGGGAATTGGTGTAGGTTCCGGTAAATCCCGTGCTAGAGAAGCGGCGGTGGCAGCGATTTCTTCGCCCCTACTGGAATCGTCGGTGGAAGGCGCTAGAGGGGTAGTTTTTAATATTACCGGAGGTGGTGATCTGACGCTACACGAAGTTAATGCGGCGGCGGAAACCATTTACGAGGTGGTTGATCCCAACGCCAATATCATTTTTGGTGCTGTGATTGATGACAGGATGCAAGGTGAAATTAGAATTACGGTGATTGCTACAGGATTTAGTGGTGAAGCACCACCGCCCCCACCTGTAAATGAAGTTCCCCGTTATACACGACCGATCACACCGAGACCGAATCCGCCAACTCCTGCACCAGAACCGAAAACCCGACCGGGACTAGATATTCCCGAATTTTTGCAACGGCGTCGTTTTCCTAGAAGCTAGTACGAGAAGGTAGAGAAGCAGGGGAAGCAATGTAGAGACGTGCCATGGCGCGTCTGGAAGCTGGGGGAGCAGGGGGAGCGAAGTATCAAACCTCAAAACCCATAACTAAAAACTTATAACTGATGCAAGTACCAGTAGCGCTGACAATAGCTGGCTCAGATAGCGGCGGTGGGGCAGGAATTCAGGCAGATTTGAAAACTTATGCCTTTCACCGGGTTCATGGTGCGAGTGTCCTGACTTGTGTTACCGCCCAGAATACTCAAGGGGTCAACCGCGTTGATGCTTTGCCAGTCGCCGCCGTTGTTGCTCAAATTGAGGCAGTGGTGCGCGATATGGGAACTCAGGCGACCAAAACGGGCATGTTACTCAACGCCGAGATTATTAACGCTGTAGTGTCTCAGGTTAAGAGTTTCCAGCTTGAACCCCTTGTGGTTGATCCAGTGATGGTATCCCGCACAGGAGACCAACTGATTGATGATCAGGCGGTAACTTCTTTGCGAGAAGGTTTGATTCCTCTGGCAACGATAGTGACACCAAACCGTTATGAAGCTCAATTACTCAGTGGTTTAGAGATTCATACCCTTGATGATATGCGATCAGCTGCCCAACGTATTTATCAACTAGGAGCAAAAGCTGTCTTAGTTAAGGGTGGTGCGATGACGGGTGATCTGTGTGGGGTCGATGTCTGGTTTGATGGTTCCCAGTTCTACACCCTGAAAACAAGTTTGATTGAAACGAAGAATAATCACGGCACAGGTTGTACACTCAGTAGTGCGATCGCGGCGAATTTGGCGATGGGCAAAAACCCACTCACCGCCGTGCAAAGGGCAAAGGAGTATGTGACAACAGCACTCCAATACGCCCTCGATATTGGTCAAGGATATGGACCTGTGGGGCATTTTTTCCCATTATTGCCCTCTTGATGACCGGAAATGCCAAGACAATGGGGTTAATGTTAAATAGCGTTGACTCATTGCCTAAACAGGCGAATATTGTAAGATAGGCATCGTAGTAATTAATGCCACAGTTATGGAGCTAGGAGTTGATCAGAAGTCGGTTACGACTATTCCTAGATAAGAATCAGAAGTCGGTTACGACTATTCCTAGATGAAACTCTGATGAATTCTAATTCCCCAGTTAATCCTTCTATGCAAAATCCGCCAACCGAGCGTTATACCCCGTCAACCCCTGCCAATAATTATTGCCCTTCAGTGCCAATCTCTGTATACCGGGAACTGGCGGCTGAGTTACAAGCAGCCCAAGCGATGTTGGATTCCCTCAATGGTCAAAATAAGCAGTTGGTCAAACAAAACCAAAAACTGCGCCAAGAAGTGGAAAAAGTGCTGCAATCGAGCCAACATCTCCAGCAGGTAGTGGATTCATTGACACCCGTCACCGGGGTGGAAATGCCTCGACGCCAATCGATTCCCTCAGAATCCCATCCCACCCCGTCAATCCCTAAATCACCTAAATCAGCTCCCTCTAGGGTAGGGGTTGAGGTTCCCCCTCCTCATCCCCAGTTAGACCCCCTTTCCTCGCCTTACAGAGAAAGTTTCGTCATTGAACAGGAAGACTCTCGTTCCCGGCGGACATCCGCCCCTGAGGGTCACAGAGAGGTCAATGGTTGGTTTTTAGTCTTAGCCATCGTGTTGATTGTACTCAGTGCCTTTGGTGCAGGTTTTCTGATTGTACGACCCTTATTAAATAACAATCGTTAATTTTCCATTAAAGATTCGTAGAAATTGCCTGAACCGGACAAGTGGGGATACACTGCTCACAGACAATACAACGCGATCGCGTAAAGTTGAGTCGAAAGTCATCGGGATTGAGGGTTAAGGCTTCTGTGGGACACACACCCGTACACAATCCGCAATCGACACAACTTGTTTCGTCAATCAAGATTTCCCGGTCAATCAGGGATACATTGATATCGTGCGATCGCATCCACTCAATGGCAGCATCAAGCTGATCGATATCTCCTGAGAGTTCCACCACCAGTTTGCCAATTTGATTAGGGGCAACTTGAGCGCGGATAATATTGGCGGCGACATTGAAATCCTTTGCCAGTCGGTATGTTACTGGCATTTGGACTGTGCGTTTGGGAAAGGTTAGGGTTAGCCGTTTTTTCATGGTCTTGTTAGCCTATGGACAGCATCGTTTTGATGAAAATTGACAAATTGTAACTTAAATTGCCTTAAACATGACCGCGAATTCTCCAGACTCAGGATCTCCATCTCCCCAGACACCTCAAGCAAGTCTCAGCTCTCGGCTGAGAAATTTTATAATTGCCCTAGTCGCCATCATTCTTGGCGTTGCCCTATTCTTAGGATTACAAACACAGACGGGTTCGGCTTCTCTTGATGCCCAAGCGGAGGAATCCACGCCCCTAGAAGTTGCAATCAGTAATGGCAAGCCAACCTTAATGGAGTTCTATGCTAACTGGTGTACTACTTGTCAAGCCATGGCGCAAGACTTGGGGGAATTGAAACAACAGTACACCGACTCGGTTAATTTTGTGATGCTAAATGTGGATAACAGCAAGTGGTTACCCGAAATTCTCAACTATCGAGTCGATGGTATCCCCCATTTTGTCTTTTTAGACGCCCAAGGCGAAGCCATTGCCCAAACGATTGGGGAACAACCTCGCCCAGTTTTAGAGGCGAACTTAGAAGCCTTGGTCGCTGACCTACCTTTACCCTATACTCAAGGCGATGGACAAGTCTCTACATTTAAAGCGCCTGTGTCATCGTCAAAGACGTCTCCAGATGATCCTCGCAGTCATGGCAGTCAGGTTAATTAGTCAGCACCGTTTAACGTGAACGGTTAGGAGCATCATTTTTCCTTTGCCTTATGTCTTAAGTAGGAGTTTGAGGGAAACCCTTGCCCCAAAAAAATCTACCAATAGTAAAGTTTTCGTTACAGAGTTTTGGAGGCAGAGGCTTCACTCTATTATCTTGGAGATGGGAGAGCTATTAGGCTACTAGGAGGATAAGAATGGCAGATCAACACTCCCCAGCCAATTACACCAGCGCAGACTTAGAGAAGGCGGCACTCAGCCGATTTCGTTCTCTTATATCATTTCTACCTAAAAATTGTAAATTATTTCGAGAACTCTGGAATCGTTCCACAGTATTATGCTTAGACTTTGAAAATTGCCCTAACCTTCTTGATCAGGTTATGGGTCAATCTTTTTTACTACTACTCGTCGCCCATTACTTAGG
>NZ_JBKHHI010000053.1:0-23777 GCF_046539235.1 Coleofasciculus sp. | reverse complement strand
GGTTAGGGGATGAGGGGGAAATTTTGAGCAGTAAATAGACATAGCTGAAAACCTTACCAGCATTTGTTTTCGACCTTAGGTTGACACGGATGCACGTCGGTGCGCCCCTACAATCCCGGAATGTACAAACATCCTCAGTCCAGCTTCAACGCATTGACTGGCACCTCATCCCAGGAACTGACGGTTCTCAGACGCGCTACCCAACCTGCTGATTTTTGCTCATCTGTCAAGTTCTGCTGGAACGATTCGTGGCAGTCTTTGGCTTGAGCCTCGTCACAACACGCGATACAGGAATAAATCAAACCTCCCGGATCGACCTGTTCATTCACCCAAATCATGATGTTCTCCTCATTCCCTAAAACAGTTAATCACAATCTTACTTAAGTAAATCTACTTATTTTTGTAAAAGACTGGGATCACTGACGGCAAGAGGAAAAACACAGTTTTTGATATTTCATCAGCCTTGGCGACATAAGTTGTAAACCAACCTAAAGATTATATGTTTGTTTCGCTAGTTGGGGAAGGGCATCGCCTGTGACTCGGCAAATGCGCCAGTCAGGTAGCACTTTAGCACCGAGGCGCTGATAAAACGCGATCGCAGTTTCATTCCAGTCCAGTACTGACCACTCTAAGCGTCCACAATCCCGTTCTATCGCTAGTTGAGCTATATAGGTTAGCAACGCCTTGCCGATACCCTGACGCCGAAATTCCGGGCGCACGAATAAATCTTCAATATAAATGCCCGGTTTGGTCAAAAAGGTGGAATAGTTAAAGAAAAACAGGGCAAAGCCTACCGTCTGCCCCTCATACTCTGCCAGAATTGCCTCAACATAAGGTTTAGCCCCAAACAGGTGGTCTTGGAGAGCGTCCACCGTCCCTGTGACTAGGTGAGAAAGCTTCTCATACTCAGCCAGTGCTTGAATGAGTTCAAACAGCACTGGCACATCTGTTGGGGTGGCTGGTCGTATCTTCAACTTATTCATTGTTCGTTCGTTCGTAGTTGGCACGAAGCGTGCCATCAGCGCTAAAGCGCTTACTACAAACCAATCCTAACTTAACCACCCTTGTAGGCGACGAGCAACTTGAGGACGGCGCAGCTTCCGCATGGCTTTACTCTGAATCTGACGTACCCTTTCGCGGGAAAGGTTGAACATGCTGCCGACTTCTTCTAAGGTGTAGGCTTCAGGAGTTGCCAACCCATAGCGTAGAGAAATGACATCCTTTTCCCGTTCGGTGAGAACATCACTCAAGACATCGGAAATCTCTTGACGCATCATGGATTCGCTCATCTGCTGTTCGGGCAAGTGTAAATCGTTGTCTTCCAGTAAATCTACGAGTTCTGTATCTTCGCCTTTACCCACCCGATGGTTGAGAGAGAGCGATCGCCTACGTAATTGTAACAACTGACGCAAGTTAGTGCGGCTAATGTCTAAGGCTTCTGCGAGTTCGGTTTCGTCGGGAGTCCGTTGCAGTTTCTGCTTGAGTTCCCGCTGCACTTTTTTCAGCTTATTCAGCTTTTCGACAATGTGAATCGGTAAGCGAATGGTGCGGGCGTCGTTGGCAATGGTACGGGTAATCGCCTGACGAATCCACCAATACGCATAAGTGGAGAATTTGTAACCTTTGGCGGGATCGAACTTCTCCGCCGCCCGATTGAGTCCTAATGCGCCTTCTTGAATCAAATCCAAGAAAGGAACTCCCCGATTAAGATAACGCTTGGCGATGGAAACGACTAAGCGTAAGTTGGAGCGAATCATTTTACGCTTAGATATCTGTCCCCGGTAGAGGCGATTTTCAAATTGACGTTCGGTTAGATCAAAAGCTTGAGCCAGTTCCGCGTTCGTTGGTTTGCGCCCCAACTCTTGGTGCAAGCGTTCAGTCATCTCGTCCATTTCTACCAGGAATTGAACCTGAGTGGCTAACTCGATCTCTTCTTCTGGCTTCAGTAAGGGGTAACGCGCCATCTCCTTGAAGAAAGCTCCTACTGTATCGTCAGAGCTAGTTTTATGGTAGCCAGATTGTCGGGTTTTTCCTGCACGAGTCTCTGTTTCGGAAAATTCGACTTCGACCTGATTTTGGTCATTATCTGAGATTTGCTCACTCTGAGGATGAGAAAAATCCGTATCTTCTGTAAACTGACGAGTAGCAGTTGGGTTCAATTGTGCGATAGTCATAGTTAGGTTTGAAGTAGGAGTGTTATGAAAGCTTGTGATTGGGTTTTTAGGCAATCGGTCAGTTAGACAGATTGAACTAGACAGATTGAGCAGATGGACTGAATATAAATGGGTACTGTCAATGAAAATTTTTCAACACTGGCTGTAGCTACGGGCTGTACAGTTCAACAAACATCAGAGATGATTGGAAAGAGAGTTGCCATTCAAGGCGCACCCTCATCTCTATATCTTCTCTATTCTATGTTTAGGATTAGAAAATACTGATTCTAAGGCTACCAGAAGCAATTTGGCTAGTTGTTGCCCTGATTACAAAATATTGAACAGCATAGATGTATGGATTATAGCGGCAAACTCAATGGGCTATATACAGAATCTCATACAGGTGGCTGTTTTCCTCTCTACCGATCGGGTGAAAATAAGCTGAAGGGGATAGGGATGGGGAAGCCGGGGGAGATGGGGAGACAAGGGAGTAGGGGCGGGTTTAGTCACATCAGGGCGGGAAAAAACGATAATAGTGAAACCCGCCCCTACATTCCTCAAAACGTTCCCTGTTCCCTGAAAAATGACCAATCAAATTAGGAGATGATGTTCGTGACCAAACCAACTCTCGTCGAGAATCCCGGAATTCCTGCTGAATCAGCAGAGGGTGTATCGACTGCATACAATCCCAAGGATTTCGATACTAACGTGATGGGAACATATAGTCGCTTCCCCATCGCCCTAGAACGGGGTACGGGTTGTCGAGTTTGGGATACAGCCGGACGTGATTATCTCGATTTTGTAGCTGGGATCGCTACCTGTACCTTGGGTCACGCCCATCCGGCTGTGATCGAAACGGTGACGCAGCAAATCAAAACCCTGCACCATGTTTCTAATCTGTACTATATTCCCCCTCAAGGAGAATTAGCTCAGTGGATGATTGAGCATTCCTGTGCCGATCGCGTCTTTTTCTGTAACTCGGGTGCGGAGGCGAATGAAGGGGCGATTAAATTGGCTCGGAAATACGCCCACACGGTTCTAGAGATTGAGAAACCTGTAATTTTGACCGCGAACGCCAGTTTCCACGGACGCACGTTAGCCACGATTACAGCAACGGGTCAGCCCAAGTATCAGAAGAATTTTGACCCCTTGGTGCCGGGATTCTATTATGTGCCGTATAACGATATCGGTGCCATGGAAGATGCGATCGGAGAATTGGATGAAGGGGATCAACGAGTAGCCGCGGTGATGTTGGAACCCCTGCAAGGAGAAGGGGGTGTGCGTCCAGGAGAGTTGGAGTACTTCCTGCGCTTGCGGAAAATCTGTGATGAGACGGGTATCTTGCTGATTTTAGACGAAGTGCAAGTGGGGATGGGTCGCACAGGTAAGTATTGGGGATATGAGAATTTAGGGATTGAGCCAGATATTTTTACCAGCGCTAAGGGATTAGCGGGCGGTGTTCCGATTGGGGCGATGTTGTGTAAGCAATTTTGTAATGTTTTTCAACCTGGGGATCACGCCAGTACCTTTGGCGGAAATCCTTTGGCTTGTGCTACCGCCTTAACCGTGGCTCAGACGTTGGAACGGGAAGGTATTCTGCAAAACGTTCAGGAACGGGGTGAACAGTTGCGGACTCGTTTAAGAGCGATCGCGATGAACTATCCCCAGCTAATTACTGAGGTGCGCGGTTGGGGACTGATTAATGGGATGGAGTTAAAGGCGGATGTGGAACTTACGGCGGTGGATGTGGTGAAAGCGGCGATGGCTCAAGGATTGCTGTTAGTACCCGCAGGTCCCAAGGTGGTGCGCTTTGTCCCTCCTTTAATTGTCTCGGCTGAAGAAGTGGATGCAGCCGCTAAAATTGTTGAACAATCCATAGCCAAGCTCGCTGATTCCATCAGTGAATAAGGGGATTGTCATTTGTTAATTGTTCATGGTTCATTGTTCATTGTTCATTGTTCATTGTTCATGGTTGATGGTTGATGGTTGATGGTTGATGGTTGATGGTTCATTGTTCATGGTTCATTGGGAATCTTCTCCCCCATCTCCCCCATCTTCCAGACGTAGCATGCTACGTCTCTACATGGCTTCCCTATCTCTCCCAGCACCCCCGCTAGCAGATGAAAAAAATTTGGTCATCGATAAAACCTTACATTCGGTGGGTGATTCTGGGCGGAACCCTGTTTTTTATCGCGAAAGCCTTTAAAGATCATTGGCGAGAGGTTGCTGGAATTCGCATTGATCCCCAGGGGTGGACAATGCTGGCGATCGCACTCTTGGTTACGCTTCTGGCACATATTTGGTCGGGTTGGGTTTGGACGTGGATTCTACAGGCGTTTAAGCAACCCGTTGGACAACGTTGGGCGCTACAGGTTTACCTGAAAACGAATGTTGCTAAATATTTACCGGGTAATGTGTGGCATTTTTATGGTCGAATCTCAGCGGTGAAGGGGGCGGGGGGATCGGTGGGTGCGGCGAGTATCACTGTGTTACTTGAACCCCTGTTAATGGCGGCTGCGGCGTTAGCGATCGCGTTATTTAGTGGTGGCTTGGGGTGGATTAACACGGCGTCTGATAGCTGGATGTGGGGTTTACAAATTTTGGGCTTAGTTGTGGTGCTGTTGGGCGTTCATCCGCGAGTTCTCAATCCCATTGTTCAACGCTTAAGCCGTTCTAAAAAGGTTACAGATACGGGAGAGTTCCACATTGAACGCTATCCCTTAGTGCCATTGTTGGGTGAAATGGGCTTTTTGGGATTTCGGGGAACCGGATTTTTATTTACCTTACTGGCGGTAGGATCAATTACTCCGAGTCAGATCCCGTCGTTACTGAGTGCGTTTAGTTTCGCCTGGTTACTGGGATTAGTTGTACCTGGCGCACCGGGCGGGTTAGGGGTATTTGAAGCCACGGCGATCGCGCTTTTGGATCAGCAGTTGCCTACAGGTCTCATCCTTACCGGGGTTGCCTTATTTCGCCTAGTTAGTATTCTGGCAGAAATCAGCGCCGCTGGACTAGCAATTTTAAGTGAACGTTTGTGGACAAATCCCTAGAATGTCGATGGGGTAACCACGCCATGGCGATTTTGTCAATTGTAGGGGCGGGTTTTACCAATAACGTTTACCTTTCAACCGATAACTTGACTAAACCCGCCCTCCTAGCGTCTCGGTGCGCCTCGGTTTAGCGATAGCCGTTAGTGGCGGGTAAGGAGTCATCATTCATTATTCCTGCCAACCACCTCCCGCACTCGATAAATTGGTCGCCCTTGGGACTCGTGATAGGTTCGCATTAAGACTTCAGCCAACAGACCAAAGCTAAATAACTGGACGCCTGCTAATAACAGAACAACAGCTAAAATCAGCAAAGGTCGGTCACCAATCTGCTGTCCAAAACCTAATTTTATGATAGTTAAATACAACCCTAAGAACAATCCAACACCGAAGGAAAGCAAGCCGAATAGTCCAAAGACATGCATGGGGCGAGTGAGGAATTTTTTCATAAAAAATACGGTCAATAAATCCATCACCACACGAAACGTTCGCCCCAATCCATACTTACTTTTACCATAACGACGGGCATGATGTCGCACGGGAATTTCACTAATTCTGGCTCCCTCAATGTAAGCTAACGCTGGCAAGAATCGATGTAACTCGCCATAGAGATTCATATCCGCCACCAGTTCAGAACGGTAGGCTTTAAGGGAACACCCATAGTCATGTAATTTGACGCCAGTCACTCTCCCAATCAGCCAATTAGCAATTTTAGAGGGGAGGAGTCGAGTTAAAGCTGCATCCTGTCTTTCTTTGCGCCAACCACTGACTAAATCATACCCTTCTTCTATTTTGGCAAGTAAGGCGGGAATATCAGCCGGATCATTTTGGAAGTCGCCATCTATCATCACAATAACGCGACCTTGAGCATGTTTAAATCCGGCTGACATAGCGGCGGTTTGACCGTAATTTCGGCGGAGAATCACCGCTTTTAAGTCCGGGCGGCTGCGTGCTAACTCCAGGAGGAGTTCTGTGGAACCATCTTGGGAACCATCATCGACACAAATAATTTCGTAGGAAAGCTGATTGGCACTTAAACTGGTTGCTACGGCGTCAACTAGGTGCGGTATACTAGCAACTTCATTGTAAATAGGTACAACTACCGATAACGCCAATGGATTTGATGAAAGGATTTTTGCTTGATAGGTCTCAAACGATAATGAATCCGTCATTTCTCAAGTCCTAGTTTTCCAAATTTAGCCTGGATTTTTGAATGATCGCAATTCTCCCCCAGAATTTAACACAGATCATTTTTAGGAACAAACTTCTGTTCATCTGGTTTTTCATAGCATCTTGACCATGGGGAATAGGTGTGGGGTATAGAGAAAACTTTAGTAATTTTATTAATAGAATGATGTCAGCTTGCTGTGTAAATGCAGCTTTATTTTTAGGCTCTATTAATAAATATTCTCTATCTTTTCACTTTAATCGGTTTAGGAAATTCTCCCAAAAGCGATCGCGCAAATTCCACTCAATATTAAACCAATGCCTACCCAGTGCATATAGGGAACATGTTCTTTTAAAAGAATCGCTCCCGATAAAGTGGTTGCCGTAATAGTTAATCCAATAACTAAGGGATAAACCAAGGATAAATTAAGTTTACCCAAAACTATAACATAAAATACTGTACTCACTGCATAAGCCGTAATACCTCCGAATAGATAAAGATTTAGAGGATTTTGACCAGCTCCTAGTTTTAGCAGGCTTTGACCGAGCGAGTTTAAGGAGACGGATATCAAAATCAGAAGGGTGAGAATCAACGGATTGTTCATAACCAATTCTTACTATATGGATAAAAAAGAAACGCTTGAGATTTATTGAATCAAGATGATATAGCTTACCAGTCAATAGGCAATCCTCCGTTACGCTAACCAACCGAATAAGCCGAGATCTTGACAATGGGGAATGAGACTAGGTATCAATAGTGATTTAGTATACCTTATTTAGTCTCCTAAGAACGGTTTAAACAGCAAGCCAACACCTCTCTCATCAGCCGACGTAACAGAACCATAGCGTCATCCCAATCGCCAAAGCTACCACAACTATCCAAAAAATTAATAAAATTTGTGAAAGTTTTAATAATTCCGGATTATCTCCGGCTTCTTTTCTCAAGTTAAATGGCAAAAAGTATATGTGATTTAAATGTTTTACAAACCCCTTTTTCTCAGGATTCATCTCGACACATCCTTCCGTAAATGAATCATCAATCAAGCAAACAATATTATTCAAGCGTTGAGCTATACGGGCATCAAAACGAGTTCCTGGCATTCCTACCTTTTTTTGATAAATTTCTAAGTTCATAGGCATTGCCACCGATGCAATTTGAGCCAGGATAGCGATTGCCAGGATTCCTCTCATCAACCAAGCTTTTAACATCTTCGCCGATAGAAGATGCTGTATAAATAAAGCTAAAAGAGGGATGAGTAAGAGATGAACAGAAGTAACGTGATATCTGGCTGCCCAAGCATGATCCCCATGCCAGAAAACAAAACGACTATAGGCAACTAAATGTAGACCTAAATTTAAAAATCCAGTCACCAGATACCACTGCATAAATGGTGAAAGTTTCCGCCACAAAAGCATACCGAGTGTTAAAGCCGGTAGGAGTAATGGGTCATAGATAAAAATACTTTTAGCTGGTGATAGCAGAACTCCGATAATCCCCTCAACTGGGTTATTGATTAAGGGATAATTATTGGGTAGATCCGGTAAACCTACCCACATTGGATCAGTACCTAACTGCTGCTTCTCCACCCTTTTTCCCGTAGCCAAAACGCTCCCGTAGCGGATATAATCAAAAATGCGCCCAAGCAATGTAAATGGAATGAAGCCGATGATCCATAATCCTATTGTCTTAATCAGTTTAAGTTTGTCGCGGTTTTGATAAGCCAGACACCCAATTAGAAAAAGCGCTACCGTCAAAGCATGAATAATACTAGTAATTCGGAGCAAGACTGCACCACCTAAAGCCAGTCCACTGATCAAGACAAAACGAGGACGTTTAGTTCGCACATAAGCTAAAGCACTGGCATAACCAATTGTCGCCAATAGCAACAGTTGATTATTATGCTGATGCACTTGCGCGTAATGTAAAACTGTTGTTCCCAGCAACAAGGTAAGACTGGTTAATCCGGCAATTCGTTCTTGAAAGTCAAAAAGCCTGAGTAACCAGAAACAAGCAACGACAACAGCTACATTTAAGGGAATAAAAATTAAAAAGTTAACCGTTAAATCCCGGATAATTTTTGAGGGTAGGTTAGGAAAAAATTTATGCAACTGGGTTCCCAACCAGTCACCCGGAAGCATGAGTAAAGACTGCCCCTGTTCGTAAGCGATGTAACGCTTTCCACCAGTGCCTATAACGCCAGCTTGGATATCTCCCCGCACTTTGAGTTGATAATCTGGGGATACTTGTACTTCTTCAGTCCCCGTCCACCAGGCATGAGCCATCTGCAATCTGAGATCAGTATCGAGAACACCAAGGGTTCCTGAGTTGACAGCAGTAATCCATAGTGAGGAAATTAAAATTATTTTTGTTAAAGTTTTCATGGAAAATTAATTAGCATCAATTTTTGTTTCAAATTTATGCTATATAGCTTGAACTCACTTCATCTCCTACCGAGGCTTCCTACCCCACAACTCACGTTGTCCAGTATCTTACCAGCAGCGCCACGTTAATTAATCCAGCTAGCAAAAAATTAACCGTCAAGCTCAACGATTAACAGTCTTTCGTCGGCGACGCTTCCAGAAGAGCTGTGCTAATTGTCGCCTTAAATTAACCAACCATTGACCGACCCAATGTTGCAACACCCGCAAGCGATGGCGCAGGGTGGGCAATCGCTGAAGATAGACGAATTGTCTAATCATACCAGCCAAACGACCGCTGATCTTCAGGGCAAAACTGGACAATACCGCCTCCCCTTTTCCCAAGGTCAACATTTCTCCGAGATGTAAATAGCGGAATGGCTTTAACTGTTTACGCCTAACCGCCCGATACAGGTTTTTGGCGGCACAATCCGCTTGTTGGTAAGCCACTTGTGCGGTTTTGGGGAGTTGACCTGGATAATCTTGAATTTCTGCCATATCCCCTAGGGCTAAGACTTCTGGATAACCCATAACCTGTAAAGTAGGGTGGGTGAGTATCTTACCTTGAGGATTCTGCTGACAAGGGAGATGGCGTACCCATTCAATGGAACGAGTCCCCACTGTCCATAACACCAGATCAACAGGCATAAGGGTTTTTCCGTTCTGATTAATCAGGGTAATTTGATCCGGTTCAATCGCCTCTACGCTAGTTGCAAAATCCATTTGTACCCGACGGGCGGTTAAGGCGCGATAGGCGGATTTTTGACTGTAAGGGGTAAAGGTTTTCAGCAATTGCTGACCCCGTTCAATCAGTCTTACCTGTCCCCGTTCCTGTAAGCGATCGCTAAGTTTACAAGCTAACTCTACACCACTCGGTCCTGCGCCGATCACCGCGACGCGAATTTGGGGCAAATTAGATTGTTCCAATCGGGTAAGCCGTTCGTTAAGGCGTTCCGCATCAGTAACAGTGCGGAAGGGATATGCATACGTCGCCGCACCCGGTACGCCCTCTAAGCGCATCTCGGCACCAACGGCTAATACTAAATAGTCATAATTGAGGATTCTCAGGTTTTGCCCTAATTCTGATAGGGTTTCTAATTGCAGCTTAACTTGGCGTTTTTCCAGATCGACAGCCTGAATATTGCCTTGACAAAAATCAATTGTTGTGTTATGGGTTAAATCTCGATAACGGGGGGCAATTTCCCAGGCTTGCAGTTCCTTGGTCACCCGTTCATAAAGTAAGGGTGTAAACACCAGATGATCTTTGCGATCGATTAAGGTAATTTTATACTTAGGTGATTTAAACAAGCGAAACCGTTGCAGGTACAAGGCGGTATAAAGTCCACCAAAACCACCCCCTAAAATGCAAATGTGAATAGATGGTTTATTGTTCATTGTTCATTGTTTATAGTACTCATTCAACCCCAAGCCAGTCAAATGGCTTTTGATTCCATCAGAATTCAAAGTAAATAAACTCAGACGGCTGATTCGCCGCGAATAGGATAGTTAATCCTAATAAAACTCGCGATACCCAAGGCAATAGTAACAATTCATATTCAAACTTCCGTTTCTGCCAAACGGCGAGATGTTCCATAAATAAAACGCCATTTGCCAGCAAAAGCGTGACAATTAAAACAGCGCCTTCGTTGAGACTGTAGGAACTCAAGAATTCGCCTAAATTGGACAAAGAATAAGCCCATGGCGTAACCAGCGTTCGTAGTTTTGATAGCAGTCGGATAGTATTTGTGTCCATGAAGAACAGACACCCTAGGGTTACTGAGCCAAAGGTTAACGCCCAGGAGATAAACTGAAACCGGGAGACTTGTTTTCCTTTCCCCATCAAGCGTTGAAATGGTCTACCTGTGTAGCGCAATAGCAACAGTAACGAGCCGTGATACGCGCCCCAAATAATAAAATTCCACGCCGCACCATGCCAGAATCCGGATAGGGTAAAGGTGATGAATAAAAAGAAAGCGGCTAATTGTTTTTTAGAACCCATTAGGGGTAGAAACACATAGTCGCGAAACCAGTTATTTAGGGTAATGTGCCATCGCCGCCAAAACTCTTGGATACTGACGGAGGTATAGGGAGCCAGGAAGTTCACGGTTAGTTTTACTCCTAATATTCTCGCCACACCCAGCGCCATGAAACTATACCCGGCAAAATCAAAGTAGATTCGCAGGGTAAATAAGTAAGCAAAGAACCAAACAATCCAGGGATTGGCGGTTTCTTGTAAGTTAATGTAGGGGGCGATATTATCGGCTAGCACCAACTTCATAAAGAAGCCCAAGGATAGCCATCGTAATCCCAACTCAAAATTTTCTGCCGTGAATTTAAACCGAAATGATTGAATTTGGGGTAATAAGTCAGCCCGTCGTTCAATCGGTCCAGCGACAATTTGCGGAAAGAAGGCAATAAAGTTAATGTAATCCAGAAAGGCGATGGGTTTTTTATATTTGGGTCTGAGAGAATCAACCACAAATGCCACCATCTGGAAAGTGTAGAAGGAGACGCCAGGGGGAATTTGTTGAAAGATGGGCAAGGGAAAGCCTTGTTCCCAGTTGTTCCTGAATCCCGGTACGACGATGCCAACTACATCTTCGACGAAAAATGTCAAGTATTTGAGGTAGGCGAGGATCGCAATATCGGTGATAATTACAATCGCAGCAATCAGCTTGGCACCATTTCCCCGACGCTGGAGCATCAGCCGTACCATGAAGTAGTTGAACACTACCTCAATAATAAAGATGGCGAAACTAGAGCGACTGGCATTCAAAAACAACATCAGCGACATTACTGCCAAACCGATGGTGTCAAAGTTATCTCGCCACAGCTTCAGGGATTTGCCAACATAGCGAATGGCAAAGAAAGGAATGGCGTAAAGTAGTAGAATCCACCAGAAGGAAAAGTCAGAAAAATTCAATTAACGGTTTCCTCCTTTTTTGTCCTTTGTCATTCGTCATACTCGCTATCGCGAGAAGCAAGCTACGTCATTTGTTAGGGAACAGGGAATAGGGAACAGGGAATAGGCAATGGGCAATGGGCAATAGGCAATGGGCAATAGGCAATAGGTAAGGTAAAGTTTTGAGTTAACTTCCCCTGCTCCCCCAGCTCCCAGACGTAGCATGCTACGTCTCTACCTTCCCAATCCTTTCCAAAATCCACCCCAGCCTTTGCCGGATTTTTCGGATTCTGCGGGTTTCGCTGCTTTCGTCTCAGAGGGGGCGGCGGGTTCGGCTTTGTCTAATGCAGCCGAAACATCGAATTCTTCGACTAAATATTGAGCCGATTTCTCAATCGTTGGATAATCCCAGAACAAGGTTGAAGGTAATTCCACCTCTAACCAATCTTCGAGTTCACCGACAATGGTTACCGCATCAATGGAATCAAGCCCATAGCGGGTTAAGGGTTCGGTGACATCAATGTTTTTGGCATCTAAGGATAGTTGTTCTACCAGTTGATTCACCATCCAATTTTGAATAGCTTGGACGGAATCAACAGACTGATTGTTGGTTTCTACATCGCTTTGAACCATAACGTCATTAGGCTTGGAGTTGGAGTTCTGCACTTGCATGGGGTTTTTCCTCTTGTGTTTCAGTTTGGGCGAGTTGAATCGGTACAATGGAGAACATTTTGTTTTCCTGATGCAGCTTCAGCAGGTGTTGTGCCACATTTTCACTGTACGCTTTCGGGACAATATTGGGCAGCGATCGCCAGGGGCGTAAACGGCGATAAAGTCCTAAGACTAACCATTCCCCCTTGCTAAAGAAGTCACCCAAAATTGTCCGGTTGTAAATCCAGGTGTGAACTGACGCGGCGGCGGCGTGTAAGTCACAGTATTTTTTCGCCTGTTCAAATAGTTCGGGATCTTGATCATGACCATGTTCAAATCCGGAGTTAGCAATGCGCTCATCGAAGGCGTCGAGTTCCCCTAGAACAATGGTAGTTAAGCTGATAATTTTTTCCAGTACATCGGCGTCAACATCGGCTTGTGTCTTCAGCGCCTGCAGTTGTTCCCAGGCAATTTCTAGCCCTTGCAGCACATCGTCAGCCCCGCGACCAAATAATCCCAGTTTCTCTGGCTCAAAGGGCGGCACAGATTTTTCTAGGGAAAAAATGGCATCCAGGCGGGATTGAATCCCCTCCATCGTCTTCTGCTTGCGTCTGGAGCGATATTTGGCAATTTGACGAAATTGGAGAATTAGAGCATGGAGGTTAACCACACTGCTGCCATCAAACATACTGATAATCGAATTATCCCGCAGCAGTTTCTGGAAAATGCCGTAGTCATGCTCATCGCGCATATAGAAACGGGAACCGAGGACGACATACACAGAGTTAATCACCTCTTCTAGTTTGATGGTGACAAAGTATTTTACCACCGCCGCCCAAACTGAGAATTGTTCGGGTATAATATGAAACCCTCTGGCTGCACCAATGGTTTCGCAATCACAAACCAACATGTCAATAAAGGCATCGACTAAGGTTTGCCGAGGTTGGGGGATATCAAAAACGGTTTTGTTATAAATAACCCGGTCAATGGCAAAGTTTAGCGTGGTTCTCATCGCCGTGTCAGCCGCACCATGAGAAAATGCGGCGCACAACATGCGGGTGATTTGGAAGCCCTTGAGCGCTAGTTCTAACCCCGCACCTTCCTCCTTTAACAGCATTGCTTCGGGAATAAAGCAATCCTTAAACCCAATCCCGCTCATATCGGAGGCGCGAATCCCATGAGTGAGGATTTTGGGCAGGTTGTAATAGCTGGAGGGATCAAGTTCACGTTTGTCAACCATAAATAAGGAGAGACAACGAGCACCCTCTTCTTCATCGGTTTTGGCTAAAACAAAGGTTACGCCGGAACGGGTAGCGCGGTTAATGGGCCACTTTTCGCCATTTAGGAGATAGCCACCCTCAACTTTTTTGGCAGTTACATCACCGCCAATCAAGTCACTCCCATGGGCCCGTTCGGAATAAGCCAGACACATCGTCCCTTTTTCCTCGCGGATAAACTGGGACAGTTTCTTTTTCTGGGTATCTGTACCCGCCATCCAGGTGATGAACGACCAGAACATGGTGGTGAATGCGATCGCGATCGTTTGGTCTCGCCGCGACATCACCCGGACAAAGGCGACGAATTCCTCAAAGGAGGTAAACTTGCCACCACAGTTTTCTGGCACATAGTAATCTTGCAGTTTCCAGTTATAAAGCCAATCCACTTCAGCTTCGGGAAACTCTTCGCTTTCATCCAGTTCCATCACCCGTTTAAAGGACATCGTACTCTCTGGATGAGCCGGATCTCCCAAATCCCGTTCTAGCGCTTCTGCTATTTGATACTGTTTCAGTTGATGCATTTCTCTGTACCGAATCACAAATGACAAATGACAAATGACAAATGACAAATGACAACCCTAAGTCTTCGGAACTTGTAATTGCTGCGCCAACGCATCGACTTCTCCCTGGAGAGTACGGAACTTGCTCGTCAGTTTGGGATTTTCACTCCAATCCGCGATCACACCCAGTTCTCCATCTAGGAACCTGGTTCTCGCCGCACGGCGCTGAATCTTGCCACTTGAGGTTTTCTCAATCGTGCCAGATTTAACTAAGACAACTGCATAGGCTGGGATTTCATGTTCCTCGGCTACAGCTTGGCGAATATCCGTAATCACTTTCTCAAAGTTGACATCTTGAGTTCGACGTTCAACCTCCTGCAACACAATCAACCGTTCCTCACCGCCAGCCTCAATGGAAAAGGCGGCGCCATAATCCGGACGCAAGGCGGAGTGAACCTGCTGCACCGTCCATTCAATATCTTGCGGATAATGGTTAGTCCCTCGGATAATAATCAGGTCTTTAATCCGACCCGTAATAAACAGTTCACCATCCCGCAAAAATCCTAAATCCCCGGTTCGCAAGAAGGGACCCTCCCCGGTATCTGTCCGGTAAGCCTGAAAGGTTTCCTTTGTCGCCTCTGGACGTTGCCAATACCCTTGGGCGACACTGGGGTCTTTCACCCAAATTTCTCCTATTTGATCCGGGTCACATTGGGTCAATGTATCAGGATTAGCGATAACGACTTGAGTATCACCAACCAGACGCCCACAACTGGGTAACATCCTCACTCCCTCTTGGGGGCTGGATACGGGAACAATCCGATTTTTTTCTAAAGCAGACGCATCCAGGATACAGAGAACTGGCGGGGTGAGTAATGGCTTACTGGATACCAGCAGGGTATCTTCTGCTAGTCCATAAGCTGGGGCAAAGGCATTCCAGCGAAACCCGCATTGTTCAAAGGTTTCAAAGAACGCCTGCATCACTTTCGGGTTAATCGGTTCCGCCGCGTTTCCCGCCGCTTGCCAACTGCTCAAATCCAGTTTTGCCAGTTGCTTGGGTTTTGCCCGCCGCACGCACAAGTCGTAAGCAAAGTTAGGCGCTTGGCTATGAGTTGCCCGATAATGGGTAATTGCCCCTAACCATCGCATCGGTTGCTTAATAAAGGAGAAGGGCGACATCACATAACAGGGCGTACCGTTATAGAGGGGTTGGATCATGCCTTGGACTAAGCCGTAATCGTGGAAATAAGGCATCCAAGTCACGGTGGCGCTATCTGAATCGTAACCACAGGCTTGATTAAGAGACCCGGAATGGAACATCAGGTTATGGTGAGATAGCATCACGCCCTTGGGTGTGGAGGTAGACCCTGATGTGTACTGGAGATACGCCAGATCATCCCGACTCGCTTGGGGATCTTGCCATGCGTCAGCCAGATTCAGATCCACCTGTTCAGTATCCAGCCATTGCATTTGGTCAAATTCGGGAAAATCCTCCCGCCCATTCTCCAACAAAGACAGGATGCGACCCGTGGTTAGACAAATCGAGGCTTGAGCATCCTGGACAATCGATCGCAGTCTGGGTAATGTACGCTTCATCCGTCCCCCATCCGGAGGCGGGACCGGAATCGCGATAATTCCCCCATACAAACAGCCACAAAACGCGGCAATCACCTCTAATCCTTGGGGATAAAGGAGTAACGCTCGCTCTCCTCTAGCACTGTGCTGTTGCAGCCAAGCGCCAATCGCCCGGGCTAAACGGTCAAGTTCTGCATAAGTGAGTTCCGGTCCATCTGGCTTGCCATCAACGAGAAATTTATAGGCTAACTTGCCCGACTGCTGTCGCGCCCTCCAACGCAGCAGTTCTGTCAGTGTCGAAAATTCAGCTAGGGAAACTGTAGAACTCGCAGGGTTTTGAACCATCTTTATATAACCTTATCTAAGCAGTTGGCTGGGGCTAACTTGAGGATGTTGTCGCCGCGATCGCTCCATTTGTTGTAGTCGGCGTTTGATTCGCCACCTTAGTTGGGCTACCTGATCCGCACTAACACTTAACTAATCTTAAAAATTGATAACCAAACGTGACATAATTATTATTCTCCCAGTGCTTTACATAATTATGGCGTAATATTTATGAATGATACTGATCCTCTATAAAGTTTTGGTAAAGTTTAAGTCGTCATTCGTCATACTCGCTCCCCGCCCCCTAACTCAAAGCTTTTGTGATCACACTAATGACAATTAAATTCCGGACTCAGATTTCCTTGAGGAAAACCACTAGAAACCCAGCCTGACCTCGGTTCCATAATTTGTATCCAGGTTCGCCCTTGTGCTACTTGAACTCGATTCTCAACCTCAATTCATCGTTCACAATCAACAATGAACCATGAACAATGCACCATGAACCAATTCACCAATCTCCGGCAAACCCCCCATAGCGGCTATCACTGGGATGGAAGTAGTTCTCGCTTCTTTGAAGGGTGGTACTATCGAGTCACCTTACCCGATTGGGGTCAAACCTTCGGCTTCATGTATTCCATTGAAGATCCCATCAGCGGTCAACCCCACACCGGTGGCGCCGCTCAAATAATCGGTCCTGAGGATGGCTACCTCTGTCGTACTTTTCCAGATGTTGAGCAATTTTGGGCATCTTCCTCATCATTAGCCCTAGGACATTGGGGCAAAACGGACTTAGCCATTCCCGCCAAATATCTAGATCCCCTAACCTTTGACCATCACATCCACCAAGGGTATCAAGCCACCGCCACCTGGAATCAAGGTAAAATTAGCGATCCCGCCACGGGGGATTACTGTAATTGGCGCTATCAAATTCAACCCATCTATGGTTGGGCGAGTAACAATGCGCCTCAGCAATCCACAGCAGGCTGGTTATCGTCATTCCAGATATTTGAACCCGGTTGGCAGATTTTGATGGCTCACGGCTGGGCGACGGGTTGGATTGAGTGGAAGGGTCAACGCTACGAGTTTACCAATGCTCCCGCTTACAGCGAAAAAAACTGGGGGCGTTCGTTTCCGCAAAAGTGGTTTTGGCTCAATTGCAACAGTTTTGATAATGAACCCGACTTAGCGCTCACAGCGGGGGGCGGTAGACGAGGAGTGCTGTGGTGGATGGAATCCGCCGCATTAATTGGTATTCACTATCGAGGCAAATTTTATGAATTTGTCCCCTGGAATTCAGAAGTGCGCTGGCAGATTCAGCCGTGGGGATGCTGGCAAATGCAAGCCCGTAATGCTGACTATGAGGTTGAGTTGACAAGTACAACAAATCGACCGGGTACTCCCCTCCGCGCCCCAACGGAACAGGGTTTAATTTTTATTTGCCGCGATACCATGCACGGTCAGCTTACCCTAGAACTGCGCGATCGACGTGGGGGAACCACCAAAACGATTCTCAACGCCCATAGCTCCCTGTGCGGATTAGAAGTGGGTGGGGAACCTTGGGATCAAGCTTGGACAGGTGAGGCGAAATTGCCCTGGATTTCTTAGTAGCAGGGGAGCATGTAGAGACGTGCCATGGCACGTCTGGGAGATGAGGGAGATGGAGGAGATGTGCTATGGCATGTCTGTGTGTAGGGGCGGGTTTAGGGACTAATATTGATTGTTATCCCTAGCTTAGCTGCAAAACCCGCCCCGACCAAATGACGAGAGAGAGAGTATTGGGTATAATAGTTTAGTCGAAATGGGGCTGTGGCTCAGATGGATAGAGCAAGCGCCTCCTGAAAAATCGGGCACCGCCAGGGAAACCTGACGAGTGAATGTAGTCAAATTCAAGGAAGCCTAAGTCTGATCCCAGATAAGGTAATCTTGAGCCAAGCTGATTCGTTTGAGTTTAAGTCAATCTGGCAAAACTCCACTCTAAAAACGAATCGGAAGGTGCAGAGACTGGTTTAAGGAAACCAATAAAAGATGGACTACAATGTCTCATCGAAAGTAGAGCAACGCGGTATTCTGGCTGGACTGTTATTAGGTGATGGAAAAAGAAATCAAAACAATTTCTTTATCCAAAATTCATCGAAGTATGAGGAGTATCTCTTATTTAAGAAAAAGCTTCTCGAACAAATAACTGGTAAATCAGCCAGCATCCGAAGCTGGAGTACAACGAAGGGCTATAACCAGATTCGCCTAGAACCCAAGTTGATTCCCCTGACACGGGTCTTAGTTAAGAGGCTTTATCTAGCTGGAACCAAAACAATCACGCGAACGTTCCTAAATTTCTTAACCCCCCAGGGAATAGCTATCTGGTTTATGGATGATGGGTCTAAGTCCTTCCCCAAAAAAGACGGAAAGGTTCACGCTTTGACCCTTAACCTGAATACTTATCTCTCCAAGGAACAAAATGAGGTCATTGTTACTTATTTTGCCGAGGTTTGGGGATTTAAGTGGGGGTTAAGTAAAGCAAAAGGACTTTATCGTCTGCGAATGGGAACGAAGGAAGGAAAACGGTTTTTAGCGTTCATTCGTCCTTACATCCACGAAAGTATGCTCTATAAAGTACAAACGTCCTTAAACAGAACGGCTACCACCTAAAGGCGATACGCCCAAGGTGAAGGGATAGTCCAGAGAGTGAGGAAACTCACACCAATCTGAAGCGCTAGGTCGCCGGTTCGAATCCGGCCAGTCCCGTCGGTAAAACCCTGTGTTTTCAAATCGATTACCCGAATCGACAAACACGATTAACAACAGAAGGATAATGATGAAGACACGACAACTCGGCAAAAATGGACTGACGGTCTCAGCCATAGGGCTGGGATGTATGGGAATGTCTGAGTTCTACAGTGGTAGGGATGAAGCCGAATCCATTGCTACCATTCACCGGGCGCTGGAACTGGGAGTAACCTTTCTGGATACAGCAGATATGTATGGTTGTGGCGATAATGAGCGGTTGGTGGGTAAAGCAATTGCCAACCATCGCGACCAAGTTATCCTAGCCACGAAGTTTGGGATTGTGCGGGGTCAAGATAGTCAGATTCGTGGCGTCAAGGGGCGTCCTGAGTATGTCCATCAAGCCTGCGATGCATCCCTGGAGAGGCTGGGGATTGACCACATTGACCTGTACTATTTGCACCGAGTTGATCCGAATGTTCCGATTGAGGAAACGGTTGGAGCAATGGCTGAGTTAGTAGAACAGGGTAAAGTACGCTACATTGGTCTATCGGAGGCGGCTCCCGCGACGATTCGACGCGCTCATGCAGTTTACCCGATTACCGCGTTGCAGACAGAATACTCGCTCTGGAGTCGTGATCCAGAAGACGAGATTCTGCCCACGGTTCGGGAATTAGGGATTGGTTTTGTCGGGTATAGTCCACTGGGTCGAGGATTTCTTTCGGGTCGGATTACCAGTCCAGAGGATTTAGCACCGGATGACTACCGTCGAAGTTCACCCCGGTTCCAAGGGGAAAATTTTAGCAAGAATTTGCAACTTGTTGAGCGGATTAAGGAAATTGCCCAGGAGAAAGGTGTCACCCCAAGTCAGCTTGCGATCGCGTGGTTATTGGCTCAAGGTGATGACATTGTACCGATTCCTGGAACCAAGCACCGCCGATACTTGGAGGAGAATGTTGAGGGAACGACCATCACCTTCACCCAAGACCAACTCCAGCGCATAGACGAGGTAGCTCCCAAGAACATTGCCGCAGGCGATCGCTATCCGGACATGAGCAGTGTCAATCGGTGACATCTTCCACCTTTGTGTCGAATAGTATCACCACAGCTGCCTAATTTGAAGTTATCTGACAGTAGATCTTTAGAAGCTTTACGGACTAGCGGAGAATTAGAGTGGAAAGTTTTCAGGGGATCGTTGAACTTTTCCAGTAATGGATTGCATTGCGGTTAACCGTACCTTTAAACTGGTAACTTGCGATGTCGAGGGCATTTTCAGGTTCCGCCCAAGAGAGCGCTCCTCCTTGATACCACCTGATTCATCTGTTTATTCATGCTTTTGAGGATTTCTGTGCGTCAACGGCGATACTTGTTTTTGCGATCGCGGCGCTCTAAGGTTAGATTACTGTCCTGGTTGATGCCGATTTTGGCGGTTTCGCTATTCTGTGGCTATAAGCAAATTCAAAGTTATTTGATCCAGCCGGAAGCTATTTTGGTTTTAGGGGGAGAAGAAGAACGAGAACTGTTTGCGGCGGATTTTGCCCAGCAGCATCCTGATCTCCATATCTGGGTATCCTCCGGTAGTCCGTCTTGGTATACCGAAAAGGTATTCGCCAAAGCCGGAATTCCCCGCAACCACCTCCATATTGATCGCCGTGCTACCGATACGGTAACTAACTTTACGACGTTGGTGGATGAGTTGAAAGCCCAAGGTATCGATGGTGTCTATTTGATTACAGCGGACGATCACATGCTACGGGCGCGGGTAATCGGTGAAATTGTGTTTGGCAGTCGTGGGATCATGATTAAACCCGTCCCTGTGTCTTTAGGACGTGATCCCGAACCGATTGAGAAATCCCTGCGGGATGGGGCGAGGGCTTTATTATGGGTAACTACGGGATATACTGGCGCGACTCTGGGTCAGACATCCAATTTTCTCAAAAAATAGAACTTATCAGAGTTCATTTATCGGTGGGGAGGGCGGGTTTTGTTGTTCCATTATCGGTGAGGAGGGCGGGTTTTGTTGTTCCATTATCGGTGGGGAGGGCGGGTTTTGTTGTTCCATTATCGGTGAGGAGGGCGGGTTTTGTTGTTCATTTTTCGGTGAATAGATGAATTTAGTCCCTAAACCCGCCCCTACAATTGTCCCTAAACCCGCCCCGACAATGACTTGGTACAGACGTTCCATGGCGCGTCTGGAACATAACAGCTTATTGAGGTTAAACTCAGCAATGTTTTAGGCGGCGAGTTCTTGGACTAAAACATAGGGTTGTACAATCAACGCTTGAAAACGTTTACTTTGATCGCTATTCCAATCGGCTAATTGATTGGGAAAAGGTTTGTGAAGCTGTTGGTGACTAATCCAAGACTGAACAGACAAGGTATCATCATTCGCGATCGCGACTCCCACATCAAGTAGATCTAACTCTGGCGTCACCACGATCACCACATCTCGCTTAGCGTGAGGAACCAGCCAATCCCAGGCGGCTTCATCGACAGATTGGGCGAGTTCTGCTTTTAAATCTTGCATGAGTTATCGAAGGACTTATGACAAAGGACAAATGACTAATGACTAATGACGAATAGACATCGCCGCATCCAAATGTTTTAATAATGTACCTTGAGGTAAAGACCCTTGTAAATGACTCCAAGGCAGTATTTGCTCTGTTGACCAGTTGTCATGTACATAAAAATCCAATTCTGGCAACTTGCCTTTTAACTGCTTGAACGCCCGCCGAAAACTTCCCACGGAGTCGCCATAATGCCGTGTTAATTCTAACAACTCCGACAATCGGCGATCGCCTCTAGAGATTAGCGCCTGAATTACTGACCAGTTATAGCTTTCCGGGCGAAAGTCAATCCCCTGCGATCGCAAGGTTTTCTGTAGATACTTTAACCGCTTCTGGGCGGCGGGATTCACGCCAAACCATTGAAAGGGGGTATGGGCTTTAGGAACAAACGTACTACATCCCAGCGTTAAACGTAAACCTGGGGCGGCTTTTTTGATCGCCTGCATCATGGCTACGGTTTGTTCCACATCAGACATTTCCTCTCCAGGAACACCCACCATCCCATAAAGCTTGAGTGCCTTTAATCCCCCAGCCTTGGCATTAATTGCCGCTTGAATAATCTCCTGATTATTCAATTTCTTATTAATGATTTGCCGTAATCGTTCCGAACCACTTTCCACGGCAATGGTAATCGATCGCGTGTCCCGTTTCGACAAGGTTTCGGCTAGCTTGGGCGTGACAGTATTGGTTCGCACTGAGGCAATGCTCAATCGTACATCATCATAGTCCGGTTGTGCCAGATAATCCAGCAATACCTCAAACTCTGGATGCTGAGTCACCGACGCCCCGAGTAAGCCAATCCGCTTAGTTACCGTCAATCCGCGTTCAATCGCTGGAATCAACGAATCGGTTACACTCGGCGTGCGAAAGGGCAAGGTTAAATAACTGGCTAAACAGAAGCGGCACATTTCTGGGCAACTGCGTACCACTTCCACCATGTAAATATTTTCCCAAGCGGCTTTTTCGGTGACAACGGTGGAGGCGGATAGAGTATTGCCACGATAGGTTTGCTTGGTGACGGTGGCGGGAATCTGAGAATCGACAGGTTGAATGGATGCGATCGCGCCTGTTTGATCCTGATAGGTTACCGTATACAGACTGGGAACATATATCCCTGGAACTTGGGCTAAACGCCGCAATTTTTCGGTTCTATCGGCGTGGCGCACCTGTTTATAAGCGTCAATAAAATCCCCTAATAGAGTTTCCCCATCCCCTAACAAAATCACATCAAAAAAATCAGCGAAGGGTTCAGGATTTGCGGTGAGTACGGGTCCGCCGCCAAACACGAGGGGATGCTGATCATTCCGTTGTGCAGAGCGTACCGGAATCTCTAAGGATTCTAGTAGGGACAAAATATTGACATAATCCAGTTCCCATGATATGGAGAAGCCGAGTAATTCGGGCTGTCTGGGCAATGGTTCATGACAATCGGTAAACAAGCGACTCACTTGTAAGTCAGATCGCGATGCTAGGGTTGCCCAAACAACTTGATAGCCTAAGCTGGTGATGCCTACGGTGTAGTCATTGGGAAAGGCAAAGATGGTGGGGATGGCATCGGTTTCCGGGGTAGTCGGTGTAAAGAGTAGGCGTTCAGCGGTAAAGGCAGAAGCAGTCACAAGCAGCGTTTAAGGAAATGAGGTTTGTGCCTTTCTATTGTAAGAATCTGGCACACTGATTTCACGGATTTTTGGAGAGGGTAAGGGTGGAGTGTTTGGGGGTTAATCGCACTGATTTCACAGAAGCGTTAGTTCTGGGGAGGCAAAAGATAAAAAGATGATTGTGGGGAAATTATTTAGTTGTCTGTGTGAATCTGTGTCCCTCACTATTTACTATTCTGTCTGTGCCATTCAATCGATCTGTGTACTCTGTGTTTTTGTCAATCCCTTGTAATGATTTTTATCTCAGCTTTACCAAAATACATGCGTCCAAGGGGACGTTGGACGGGAGACGAGAACCAAACATTATACAAAGTTTCACCAAAATTCAATGGGTTTAGCTGTATCGGAATTATTTTTGCCCAGAAAAAACCCACCATAGATAATATACATGAAAACCGCACATCCGGCTCACAATGGCTGAATCCCCTGTGAATTCGTAAATTATTCCGGAAACGGAGAAAAAAACGAGCAATTATGATGTTTTGTTAAGACGAAGAACTGATTTAAATATTTAACCCTTTTTTTGGAAAAGAATAGTTTGAATTATCACAACTTGACAGGTGTAGCCTAAACAACCTTGAGGAAAGCTAAAGATATGTCTGTAGCCAAGGATACAACAACTACAAATTGGTATGTAGCCAATAGTCGTGATTATCTGAAGAGTGCGATCGCACAGGTACGACAGGCGCTGATTGGTCGGATAGAGCAGCGTCAGGGGAAGGAGACGGAAATGATGGCGATCGCGCCGCCAGAGGAGGAGGAAGATGCACCCCCCTCGGCGTTGACACAACTCTGTCAGATCTTCGGGTTATCGGGG
>NZ_JBKHHI010000052.1:0-23847 GCF_046539235.1 Coleofasciculus sp. | reverse complement strand
TAGAATGCCTGTTCGGGCAGGTCGTCCAATTCTCCATTCAGAATCATTTGGAATCCCTTAATCGTTTTGTCAAGAGAAACGTACTGACCGGGTAAACCTGTAAATACTTCCGCCACAAAGAAAGGCTGAGACAAGAAGCGCTCAATCTTCCGCGCCCGCGCCACCGTCAGACGGTCATCTTCCGACAATTCATCTAAACCCAGAATCGCAATAATATCCTGGAGTTCCTTGTAGCGCTGTAGGGTTGACTGGACAGCACGCGCCGTTTGGTAATGCTCTTCACCTACAATATTGGGTTGGAGCATAGTTGACGTTGAATCAAGGGGGTCTACAGCGGGGTAGATTCCCTTCGAGGCTAAAGCACGAGATAATACCGTCGTCGCATCAAGGTGAGCGAAGGTGGTTGCTGGTGCGGGGTCGGTTAAGTCGTCGGCTGGGACATAGACCGCCTGAATCGAGGTAATTGATCCTTCTTTGGTTGAAGTAATCCGCTCTTGCAGTTCACCCATTTCTGTAGCCAGTGTGGGCTGATATCCCACAGCCGAAGGCATCCGACCGAGGAGTGCAGATACTTCTGAACCCGCTTGCACAAACCGGAAGATGTTGTCGATGAACAGTAGCACGTCTTGCTTGTTGACATCACGGAAATGTTCCGCCATCGTCAGCGCCGCCAGACCGACACGCATCCGGGCACCGGGGGGTTCGTTCATCTGACCGTAGACCAGCGCTACTTTAGATTGGCTGAGGTCTTCTTCGTTGATAACCTTTGACTCTTTAAATTCGTTGTAAAGGTCATTTCCTTCGCGGGTGCGTTCGCCCACACCACCAAAAACTGATACACCACCGTGAGCTTTGGCAATGTTGTTGATCAGTTCTTGAATGATCACGGTTTTACCAACACCCGCTCCACCAAACAACCCAACTTTACCGCCGCGACGGTAGGGCGCCAGCAAGTCTACAACCTTAATACCCGTTTCAAAAATCGACGGTTTGGTTTCCAGTTCGGTGAATTTAGGAGCCGAACGGTGAATCGGCGATCGCTCTTCGGTATTGACCGGACCCAATTCATCGACAGGCTCACCTAACACATTGAAAATTCGTCCCAGGGTAGCACCGCCTACGGGAACACTAATGGCGGTGCCAGTGTCTACGGCTTCCATCCCTCGAACTAAGCCGTCCGTACCACTCATGGCAACGGCTCGGACTTGGTTATCACCGAGTAACTGCTGCACTTCGCAGGTTACGGCAACATCTTGTCCTGCTGCATTCTTACCTTCAATTCTCAAAGCATTGTAAATCCGGGGCATTTTGCCGCCAGGAAACTCAACATCGACAACAGGTCCGATGATTTGAGTAATAACGCCGGTGTTTGTTTTTTCTGTGGTGGCTACCATGCTTGCGTCTATTATATTCTGGGATAACGAGCGTGCTTCTGACTTCATAAAGCACTCAGGTGACAAAGGGCTTGCTATTTCTAGAAGCCCACACTATGCTCCATCGAGTCAGTCTGTGGAGTTGTCACAGCTTAAGAGCTTAACAATACCGCTCTCTAGATTACCACTTATGGGTATCGCAAACCTAGTAGCCCGTGAGGAATTAGCTAATCGCATTCAGTGTTCTTGTAAGTGAGCTTTCTGTTTGCGTCTAAGCATTGTCCGAAACCCTAAGGTTGCCACTCCCAGCAATCCGAGTAAGCCGGATGGTTCTGGCACACTCTGGGGTTCTGGGTCATCTGGGGGAAATAAAGATCCAGGATCTGTTCCCGGATCAGTTACAGGGTCGTCTGAGGGAAATGGGGATTCATCAGGCGGATCATCATTGGGTTGAGGATTTAGTTGTGGTGGTTTTGTTCCGAGAGACTTGCCTTTAATGAAGACAGCAGAGTCTAATATACCATCACCCCAATCTGCAACATTAATCCTGATCGTATTTGTGCTATTTTTAATCAGCTGACCCTCAAAGGTCAAATTTTTGGTATAGCCATCCAGTCTTGTATTGACGCCAGACCCGACAGGATTATAAATAAAGTCAGGGTGATACGAGGTTGGGTCTTTGGGGTCAGGAACTAAATTGTTGATCGTAACGGGTTGATTATCACTCAACATAGCCAAGGACTCTCCATTCAGCCACATGTTAAACGAGTCGTTGAACTCCGTCCCCCCAAATTCGACAAATTCTTCCGAGCCAAAGACGTATTCAAAGAATACCTTATCTACTGTGCTATCGGCATCAAAGCTGAGTTCCAAAGTCATGTTATCCCCTTGCATCCCTATTTCCCTCTGTTCATAGGAAGGGCTTTGTGGCTCAAAATCTTTACTCAAGTCGCTGAGATCTCCCCCGTGAAAATCTACTCCTCCATCTTGCGTGTTTTGTCCAGGTAAGTCTGCGACTTTACCCGTACTCAAAACGATGCCCTCACCCAGACCGAAAGGATCGTTGTTGAAAAGACCAAAGGCTTCATCATTCACTTCGCCTAGATCATCGTAAACTGCTAAACCAAATTTACTCAGTCCGGTCGTATCCCCTAACAACACATCAAGTAAATTTTGAGCATTGCCACCGGGCGTAATTGTAAATGCCATCGCTGGCAGTCCCCACAAGCTCAGAAGAGCCGTTGTTGCAATAGTGGTCGTTGTCGTCTTGATTGGTAGAAGCCCCATTGTTTTTCCCTCCTTCAAGGAAAATAGTTGCACAGTCGTCTGGTTGATTTCAAGCTCTATGGCTTGTCTTCACAGAAATAATACACTAATGTAAAGTTATATTAAAGCTCTAATATTTAGAGAATTTTCTGGTTATCCTCTATTTTACTATCTAAACAAAATAATTGATGGATCACCTCTAACGTTGAGCAGAAACCCATGGGGATCAGAAACCAACGGAAATTGTAATAGATTAGTATTTTACGCTAGTGCCTCGTGCAAGAAGGCAGAAATAAAACTACGTCACTATAATGCACAAAGCAGTTATCATTTGTCCCGGTATTCACAATTCACAGTTGACAAAAGAGTTTTTAGCTGGGTTACAACGCTGTGACTCTGGCAATGTAGGGCGTGTTCAGCAACTATTACTTTTTCCCAGCCACGAGTATCCGGCATATTCAGCTATTCATATTTTGAACTATTTGCGGCGTCAGATCATCCCCGTGAACACCTCCCTTACTTTTATCAGTTTTAGTGCCGGAGTAGTCGGTGCGATTGGTGCAGCATGGGGATGGCAGATGGTGGGGGGAACCGTGAAAGCGCTAGTGGCGTTGGATGGGTGGGGTGTACCCTTATATGGAACGTTTCCCATTCATCGGCTGAGTCACGATTATTTTACCCACTGGAGTTCCGCCTTATTGGGAAGTGGTGACAGTCGTTTTTATGCTGACCCCCCAGTGGAACATCTAACGTTATGGGAAAAGCCGGATAGCTGTCCAGGGTGGGGAATACAACCCCTTGAGAATGGGAGAGAATGGCGACGTTATCTGACGGCGGCTGAGTTTGTGGTGCAACTCTTGCAGGATTAACCGTTTGTGGTAAGACTTGCTGCACAAACCGGAAACCCTTAAAAATAAAAGTGCAAAGGACGATTAAAGGTTCAGCAAATTTTAAGGCTTAATAGATAAAAACCATACAAGATAGCGAGCGAGACGCTCGCACTACATACAACCGTTCCCTGTTCTCTGTACTCTGTTCCCTCTTGAGAGCAACTGATGTCCTAACGTATCCCCCCAGTGCGATATTTTATCGACTTTGGCAAGAAGAATCCAACCATACCCCAATCAGGATTAGTTGGGAAGGAGTCAATCTAATTGATTGACCGGAAACGCTCCCGGTTTCACGAGAATCGTTTTCGTTTTCCCCTGACGATTCACTTCAATATCAAGATTCGCTCCAACTGCACTCGCTTCTACTTCTTCTTGTACATCCGAGGCAGTTTTAATCGCTTTTCCGCCAACTTTTTGAATAATATCACCCGGTTCAAGACCCGCTTGTTGAGCTGGGGAATTAGGAACGACGCGGACGATTAATACACCCTGATCTTGAGTCACGTTCAAACCAGCATCTCGCTCCTGATTAATTTCTTTGCGTAACTCTGGGGTTAATGTTACCATCTGAATTCCCAGATAAGGATGGTCAACCCGACCTTTTTCAAAAAGCTGTTCAGCAATGCGTTGAGCGGTTTCAATGGGGATAGCAAAACCTAATCCTTGAGCATTGGCGCGAATCGCCGTATTAATCCCAATAACTTCACCATTGGCGTTTAATAAGGGTCCGCCGGAATTTCCAGGATTAATTGCTGCATCGGTTTGGATAAAGCTAACTCGTTTTTCCGGAACACCAACCTGAGAACTCGATCGTCCTAAAGCGCTAATGATACCAACAGTTACTGTATTATCTAAACCCAGAGGATTCCCGATCGCGATCGCCCATTCCCCAGGAATCAACTCATCGGCTTTACCCAAGCGCACGGTGGGCAAATCTTCTGCCTCAATTTTAATAATCGCCACATCGGTTACCGGGTCTGCTCCTAACACCCGACCCTCTAACGTCCGCCCATCCTTCAGTGTAACCTTGACGATATCCGCCCCGTCGATAACATGAGCATTGGTAATAATCCGCCCATCTGACTCCAGAATAAAACCCGATCCCGTTCCCCGTTCCACGCGAGGTTCAGGGACAGGCATCTCATTGCCAAAAAAGCGGCGAAAGAAGGGATTTCTAAAGGGTTCGGGAACATCTTGGCTGATCTGACGCGCCGCATCAATTCTCACCACCGCCGGTCCAACTTGTTCGACGGCTTGGGCAATAAAATTGAGATTGCCGGGAGCTGGACGATTGGAGCGTCTTGGGGCTAAGGGTTCCAATACCGCCGGCACCGCTTCTGGAGGATTAACCCCTTGGGGTTCAGCCATAAGGTAACGACTACCTAAAACCCCTGCTCCACCGCCTAAGCCTAGCAAGGTCAGATAAACGGTTAGCTGCTTTAATGATAAACTCATGGTTTTGGAAACGGATAGTTTTTGCAGGGGATGACAAGCGCGATCGCAACTCGCCCATTGCGCTGAGTTGCTGCCTCTAATTGTACAACTTTCCTTTTCACAGTGCCTCTACCTTTCGCTTCCAGACATATCATGCTACGTCTCTACTACTGGGGAGAGATCATCGAGAAATGAGTCTGCTGTCGCAGGGGAATTTCAATCACAAACTCACTGCCTTGCCCCGGTTCAGAATTACACTGAAGATATCCCCCATGTTTTTCCACGACAATCTGATAGCTAATCGATAACCCCAAACCCGTGCCTTTTCCGACTGGTTTAGTGGTGAAAAACGGATCGAATAGACGTTGACGCACAATCTCAGTCATCCCAGCTCCATTATCCGCAATGCGAACCACCACCCATTGATTCACCAACAATGATTTTGCCTGGGATTTAGGACGCTTCACGTCTTTAATTGCGGTCTGAATCACAATCGTGGGATCATGACTAGAGGATTGTCCATTAGACAACTGGGCTTGAGCCTTTAACTGTCTCAACTCTTCGAGTGCATCAATGGCATTACTCAGTAGATTCATAAACACTTGGTTGAGTTGTCCCGGATAACATTCCACCAAGGGTAAATCCCCATAGTCCTTCACCAACTGCACTTCAACTAGACCGGGCGTCGCTTTAAGCTGATTTTGTAGAATCAACAACGTATTGTCTAATCCCTCATGCAAATCCACTGATTTCATTTCCGCTTGATCCAAGCGGGAGAAATTCCGCAACGACAGCACCAAATTGCGAATGCGATCGGCACCCAGTTTCATCGAGTTAATCAGTTTAGGCAAGTCCGTTTTGACAAACTCTAAGTCAATGTCCTCGGTCGTTTCTTGAATTTCGGATACAGGCTGGGGATAATACTGCTCATAGAGTTCCAGCAAACCCATCACGTCCTGAACATACTGAGAAGCGTAAGCAATATTACCGTAAATAAAATTAATCGGATTATTAATTTCGTGAGCCACACCAGCAACCAGTTGTCCCAAAGACGACATTTTTTCGCTCTGAATCAACTGACTTTGATAAGAATGCAGTTGCTGGATCATGCGTGTGAGTTCGTGGGTTTGTTTTTTCAACTGGGCTTCACTTTGCCGCAGGGCTGTTTCTACCCGTTGGCGTTCTAGAATATCCTGTTGGAGCTGGACATTGGCTTGAGTAAGCTGTGCTGTGCGTTGTTCAACTTGAATTTTCAATTGGTCATGAGATTTTTGCAGGGCTAACTCCGCTCGCTGACGCTCCCCAATTTCGTGGCGTAGCCGTTCATTCGTCTGGGCTAATTCCGAGGTTCGTTCTTCCACCGCCTGTTGCAGTAGTTCGATTACCCCATACATTTCCACGGGGTTAAGCACTTGCAGTAGGCTGGTTTGGGAAACAATCCCCACTAATTCTCCCTGATTGCCGCGAACAACCAACCGTCGCACCCGATGCTGCTGCATTTGTTCATGGGCGAGCCACAAGGAATCCGAGGGACCCAGACAAAATAGGGGCGTACTCATCACCTCTTGAGCATTCAGGCGCGATAAATCTAGTTCTAGTGCCTGAAACTGCACAATATCGCGTTCCGTGACGATACCCACGGGAATCAGGGACTGAGAATAAAGCATTGGACATGAGCAAGAGGCTTTAGTCAAAGGAGCAGAACATCCGGCTGGCGTGAGGGCGTCTTGTTCTCCAGGCTGAATTTCCGAATCTCTAACTTGAGTAATCACCACGCAACTGACTTGATGCTCTGTCATGAGCTGGGCTAACTGTAGCACCGCTGTAGTTACGGGTGCATGAATCACCGCTGTGGTCATTACATCTTGCACACAGCGCAATCGCGTTAGCAGGTTAACGGGTTGCAGGGCTTTGCGAATACTCTCATGGGTGACAATTCCCATAAGTTGCCCTTGCTCATTGACAATCGGCAGGTGACGTATCCGATGCTGGCGTAAGAGTCCCAATGCGGTAAAGATATCGTGAGACGGCGACGGTTGCAGCGTAATCGCAGGTTGGGTCATGATTTCCGAAATATTGACTCGGCTTAAGGGAAGACCCGCTGCTGCTAACCTAACGATATCGCGCTCGGTGAATACGCCCACCAGTCGCGCTCCTTCCATCACTAATACACAACCCGCCGCCGTATTCGCCACCCCAAACAGGGCATCTTCTTCCTGAGACAGGCAGGAAATTTGTGGGAGATGCACGGGGATGTGACTCATGTCCGTTCCTAACGCTTGGGGGGGTAATCGGCAACTGCGAAATCGACTCATTAGCGCCAAGACATCCACCAGCGGGGTATCTGGTGCGACGGTCAAAAAATGAGCATCAATTGCTGGTTCTAGAGCTAAGGAATGGAACGGCAGACCATTAGGCTGCATGAGCAATGTCTCTGGGGTGAAGATCGGCGTAGCTGGGCAGAATTACCGGGATGGTGACTGATTCAATAAAGCTTGACAGGTTAGCTTGGTTATGATATGAGCTATTCGATAGCTATGACAGCTATCCACCTACCAAGGAGGAGCATCAGCTAGTAAATATGAGAGTCGCACCCTGAAAGTATTGAGAACTTCAGTTACTTGGTTTTACTGGCAATTTTACGCTGTTGTCTTCCTTTTTTCTGTCTATTTTTTTTAATGCTGCAATAAATCGTTACACTTATTGCAACAATTTGTTACATCATCACCTTCTCTCCCCCCCCTTCACCCGCCTGACAGGTGTAGGTTTTTTACTTGAGGGTGGGGACAAGACAAGGAGGACAAGGATGGAAAGAAGACAAGGGGGGAAAACCGTACAGCATTTTGTTCGGTCAAACTAACTTCTAAAAGCCGAAACGCCCTATTTTTCGTTCTCACTCTTCCTTGTCTACTGGTCTACCTGTCTACCTTGTCTTACCTCAACCCCAATCTTAAAAAACCTACCCTTGTGAGCCCCCCTTCACCCGCTCCCCTAGCTCCCCCAGCTCTTCCTATCCACTACGTTTAAGCGCAACTCGGTATCAGGTCGGCATTCTCAGGCAGTCGATCACGATTGAGGGGATTGATTCAATGTCCCCTTGCCAAAGAATTTTGGCGGTTCGTTTAAGGTATAGACTTGAGTTTCCGAGGCGATCGCACGACGGATATAGGCAGGAGTTTGTAACAGTCCTAATAACGCCACACCGTCGATTAGGCGAAAGCCCCCCGTTGTCTTGTCTTGCAGGTGTTGGTCAACGGTAGCCGGATTGGGTTGAGTGTCAATGGCTTGGGCAGACGCGATCGCAAATCCCCAGGGTTCACCATAGGTGGGGGTGTAGCAACAATAGGAGTGTATATGTGGAAAAACATTATTTAAGGTGTTCACTAGACGAGCATGGGCTTTGACCGCGAACGTTCCCACCGGTCCAGCTTGCAGGACTAAAAACCCATTGGGTGTGAGAACGCGCTGAACTTTCTCAAAAAACTCTTTGGTAAACAGCTTATAGGATGGTCCTTCTTCAATCGGATCAGACAAATCGGAGATGACAATATCCCACTGTTGCTCCATGTTGTCTAAAATCTCTAGAGCGTCACCAATAACCAGTTGAGTTCGAGGATCATCAAAGGCATTTTGATGCATTTCTGGCAGGTGTTGTCGGCAAGCCTCCACAACCTCACCATCAATATCCACCATCATCACCTGCTCAACGGTTTTCCAACGTAGGATTTCCCGCACTGTTGCCCCTTCACCCCCGCCCAATACCAGAACCTGGCGCGGATGAGGATGACTAATCATAGCGGGGTGAACCAGGGCTTCATGATAAATAAACTCATCCCCTGTACAAGACTGCCATTTGCCGTCTAAAACTAAGGCTTTACCATAGGCTCCTGTTTCCACAATATACATTTCCTGATAGGCTGTTTTTTTGTAAGCCAAAACCTTAGTAATCCCGTGAATATAGATATCCCAAGGCGTGATATATTCGCTGATCCACAAATCGGCATCAACCTGACTACCAGCCATACAGCCCCCTCCTTCCTAATTACATTACACAGATCGTCATTATTACAGAAATAAGCAACTGACAACAGGTAACGGGAGAATGCCAGGTTTAGCTTACCCCGACGCTCTAAGCCGCATCGAACAATGTCAGAATTTGCTTGAAGATAGGTTCATCGGCGCGAGTTTGTAGAATAGCGCCAGCTAATTGAATAAATTTATGATCTTTTTGGTTGTTATGTTCAATCAATTTACTGGCTGGATGAAACGTCAGGTCATCAGTTTGTAATTCATTCGTTTTTCCCGTTTGTAAACCCGAGAACTCCGGTTTCCAAGAGATCGATTTACCCCGCAAGGTAAATTGAAACCACTCAATTTTGCCGTGGCGAAGTTCTACCACTACATCAAAATAAGGCTCGCCTCCTTGATACCAAACTTTGGTAATCCCCTCTTTCGCTGGGCTTAATATCCCTGGATCGATCTGTCTGAGGGAAGCACCTAATCGTTTAATTTCATCTTGATCCATCTGCGCCACGAATTTGGGTCTCAGCTCCCTGGTATATCCCCATGAAGGTAAGCTGATCGCTAAAACTATATACTGGATACGCCCATATCGCCAATGACTCCGGATTTCTAGGTGGAGAGAGGAAATTTGCCGCCGCCGATCAAGTGATTGATGATGAACCTTTACGATGCCCTCTGATTCAATTGTTGCTGACGTTTGAGGAATAGGATCAGCGCGATCGCTAGCGAACTGACAACCATACCATTTATAGGTTCAGGCACAGGGGTGGAAAAAGGATTATTCGGCTGATTAAGCTGTTCTTGTCCATCTTCCACCTTCCGATCAAAACGATCATTTTCGGCTTCAGCTTGCTTGAGTGCCTCTCGCTGCTGATCATTAACCAGGACAATCATTGATGAGTAGGGCGTCACCAAGTTATAGGTTTTGGCGATCGCATGAATGGCATCCAGTTGAGCCAGATTATTTCCCTGTATTTGTTGGCTCAATCCGTTAACGAGTTGCCTTGCGGCTAACGGCTCAAAACCTTTGTTAGCCGTTGTTTCACTGGGAGTTTTTGCCATCGACCAAGCATAGCCATCCACAACACTCACCACCGATGGGGCTAATGCTGCCTTTGTTGCCAATCGCTGCAAGACCTCTGGGAGTTCTGTAGACACACCCCCCCCACTATCTTGGATAGCTTGTAAGGTCGCATCATCATAGGCGGGTGGTAATGCCCCCAGATGAACCATCCATAACGGTGCAGGCATTTCTAACCCATCTTTACTGTCCTCGGATAACTCATAACTTCCCTGATCCGTGATCAGTAAAATGCCGTCATAAGGCGTATCACCTTGCAATTGCAGAAATTGTTGCAGCATCTGTTGATATTGGAGCGTACCATAGAACGTGATCTTCGCCGGATTAAATGTCCGGATATCGTCGATACGCTGAGGTGGTTTCCCCGCAGCAGTCGTTATGTACAAATCGGCATCATTGTTGGCAAAGCTGTTATCCGCGAAGCCCTGTTGGTTTAACCAATTGAAGGTTTTTATCAGTGCTTTAACCTGGGCTGACATGCTGCGTGAACTATCCACCACGACGGCAAACCGTTTGCCTTGGGGTAAGGTGTAATCCTCTCTAGCTAGTGGTTTTGCCGTAATCTGATACCCCTGTGGGAAATTCACTTGATGAATTTTTGGCGGCTGCTGATCGGTGGCTCTTAAAAATTCAGGAAGCCACTCATCTTCAGACGTTGCGATCGCCTCTTTATTGCCTAAGCGTTGGGTGTCCTTTGTCCAGAATATATTCCGTTTCTCTGCTAACCGAGGTAGCGCCCATCCCTGTGCTTGTCGCATCACGTTATAAGTTAACCACAGATGCATTTGCGTGGGTCGTTCGGTTGAGTCTCTTTGCTCCCGAAATGATAATTTGGGCGGAACTGGGAAGGCTCTGAGGCGATAAAGGCGGGGTCCAACCTGTTCGAGTAACGCTGGATCAACGGGTCGCGATCGCCTCACCTGGGAATTATAGACCTTTTGCGCCGCCCCCCGTGGTGAAACTTTAAAAGGGAAACTTTGCGATCGCTTATCGGTGTCCCCCAGCCACAAGCCTGTAATTGTGGCGCTTTCGGGTAAGGAAAAATAGTAGAGTATTTCCTCGACATCATTGGTTTGGTTTTCATACACCTCATAGAGTTCCACCTCCGCCCAATCCCCCTGTTCGGTAACGCTGACTTGTTGCGATCGCAGCCATACCTTTTTCTGGTTAATATTCAAGACACCTGCCTTTGCCTCGTCTACAATTGCCGTGGATTGCAAGGCGCGTTGTACTGCCTTGCGCTCGGCTTTTTGGATGGGAGTGTCAAAGAATTCGGCGTAGAGTTTTTCGGCTTTTTCGATATCTGAACCCGAACCGTTGTACAAAAACGGCGACATCAGTTGGTTATAACTTTCCTGTAAAAACTGGCAAAGCGACTCTGGTAAACCAAAGACGCTAAGATACATCGTCTGGATATGGTTATTATCTTCTATTGGACTGAGATAGCGATAAGAGGACAAATAGGCGTTCAGCAGTCCGGTGCGAATCACCTCCGACTGGGCTAAGAGGGCTGTCCGGGCGCTATCGGTTTGGGCGGGTTGAGCCAACAGTTTAAATGCCTTGACCTGGGGCTGTGTCGTGAATGAGATAAACAGAATCATCCAGACACTGATTACAGCAACCGTACCCTGAACCGTGCGTTTTTTGCCATACTGGGAGGCAAATTTGTTTAAGATACGATGCCCGGATTGGACATATAAGGCTGCTAGTGCCGAGGGCATCCCTAAGAATAACGTACAGCTAAAGCCATAGAGTAGAAGCCAAAGTGCTCCCCAAAAGGCGAAAGACGGGTCATACTGTAAAATTGACCACAGTTCGTCTACCCAGTAAAAGGTAAAAAACTGACGTACTAAAACCGCCGCCGCAGGTACGGCATAAAATAGCAGTAATAGTCCGGCGAATACACCAACCAACAGCATCAAGCTGTGAGCGAACAGTTGTAGCCATGCTAATTTTTGATTTCGTTGAGCATAGCCATGCAGCACTTCCAGGAAAAATGCCAGCATGCACGCCACTGCTGTTCCTACAATCAAGGTGCTAGCGGGGGTGAGTTCTCGCAGCAGGAATAGGCGAACTAGGCACAGGGCAAATAGGGGAGCTTCTACGCCATAGAATAGACGCATTAGCTCTAAAGGTTGTCGGCGCAAACGCCACCATCCAATCAAGGTACAGACGGTGGGTACGGCGATTAGACCGACCAAGGGGAGGAGGAATTCAGTTTCAATCTCACCAGAAAATATGGCGACGACCAAATCCCCTCCTATCTGGGGCAATAGACCAAAGTAGACGACCAGCAAAAAGGTAAGATTCCAGAGCCAAAAGATAGCATGGCTGGTCGTATGGAGTAGTGTTTTCAGGGTTGTGTTTTTTTTCATAAAACCCAATGATATAAGTTAGGATTTTTCCGGAAGACCGGGGATTGTTGTTTAGTCTTCAAATATATCTGCCATTTTATGCCTAAAAATTCATAATCGTTCAAAAAGTAGAATCCCTGCGACTAACTATCCTCTTCGCTGTCGCTGCCTTTCTCTATGGTCTTACCTTTGCCACCGTATTTGCTCTAGTGCAACAAAAATGTGGTCATCTGGCAATAGGCTATCTATTTTACGCTGCCTACCTGGGCAAAACCTCTGTTCCGGCACTCTTGGGTCAAATTGGTAACCCAGCCTATTTCCCTTACCCTCACTCACCCTCACTCACGTACAGCGACTAAACAAATCAGCCAGAATCTGATTGGAGAACAAGAACCCCTCTGGATCACTTAATCTCAGCCGCCCAGTCATCGGTAGTTTCTGGGCATTATGCCAATCCCAGGCTTTCCCATCTGGTTCCATAACCTCTACCCAACCTTTATCGTAGTAGGGCGGCAACGTTGTGGCAATCTGTTCGAGAGTCTTCTCACCAAACTGCTGCACCAGTGTCGATAGACTCACACCTTCTGCCAAGCGTAGTCCTAGCATCAGGGTTTCTAACAAAACATCCATGTCCGAGAGTTCTGGACTTTCCCAGATTCCATTCGCTTCAATGAACTGTTGCACCCAAGTATAATACTCTCGCCGAGTGCGGGGGCGAGTAAACCGCCGCCCCTGGATATAACTAGCCGCCCCCATACCAAATCCGTAAAAAGGACGGTTTTCCCAATACACCCGATTATGTCGGCATTGGTGAGTTGGTAAAGCATAGTTGGATATCTCATAATGTTCATACCCGGCATCAGTGAGGAGTTGCTGGGCAATGCGGTACATTTGAGCTGTGGTTTCGTCAGTCGGTAAGGGAGAAATGCCGGGGCTGTACTGTCGTCCAAAGGCGGTGACGGGTTCTATAGTCAGGTCATAGCATGAGATATGGGTAGGGGCAAGCTGAATGGCAGCTGTCAAGGATTCCTGCCACTGTTCTAAGGTTTGAGTGGGTAATCCAGAAATCAAATCTAAACTCCAGTCGGGAACCTCTACTTGGCGGAGCAACTCGACCGCGGTGAAGATATGATTAAGCTGGTGCGATCGCCCACAAATACCCAATAGTTCATCCTGAAAGGCTTGAACTCCCAGGCTCACTCGATTCACGCCCGCATCCCGGTATCCTTTGATCTGCGACAGGTCGAATGTGCCTGGGTCTATTTCCATGGAAATCTCAGCATCGGTAGCTATGCCAAACTGCTGTGCTAAGGTATCCAGAATGCGGTTTAACTGTTGAGTGGATAACAGAGAGGGGGTGCCACCACCAAAGAAAATGGTTGAGAGAGAACAAGTCGAGGCTGGTGTTGTTTGAATTTCTTGAGCTAAGACCTCAACATATTCCTCAATCGTGCCGGAGGTGCTGCCCCTGGCTTTATCGCCGACTACAGATACAGGAAAGTCACAGTAGTAGCAGCGGCGTCGGCAGAAGGGGATATGGATGTAGGCGGAATGGGCAATTCCCATCTCGATGATTTTCTCAGATTTGTTTGAAAAATTTAACATATTAGGCGGAAAATTCGGGAATAATTCTTAACGTATGATTAACAATTAGTAGATTAATGGAAATAAACTCAAGAAGATTACGTTTTGTAAATATCATTTAATTTATGACCACCAATGATATCCGAATGATCAGTTATGAATGATGAAGCTGAATTTCCTGTTCCCTGTTCCCTAATGATTCTCACCATTTATCCTGACAGACTTATTATTTCAAGGTATTTTTAGAAAAAATCTTGAGTCATTAACAAAAAAGGGCTAGAAATGTACTCACTTATACGAAAACCTGAATATTTGAGCTAAGCCGATAGGTATAGGAAAACAAAATGGAGGGAAAGATATAATAAACGTGATTAACCTCTATCATTATAAATCTTGAATAGAATCGAAAGATTTGCCAGATAAACCACTTGGATTGGAACCATGCTTGATTTTGTCATTATTCTTTTATTCATCCTAGGAGGAGCAGGTGTAGGGTTCGACATTGTTGAACTGCTTCCGTCTTCCGTACAAGAACAGATTACCAATCTGGAGGCGCTGCGCTGGATTTTAGCCAGTTTTACCGCCATTATCGGTTTTGCGGTTGGGTTAACGGTGCAGGTGACCTATCGTCGTTTGGAAAAGCAGGTACGCCAACTGCCAATTGAGGTAATTTTAACCCGGGCAGTCGGTTTGGTGTTGGGACTACTGTTAGCGAATTTAATGCTAGCCCCGATTTTCTTTCTACCTTTTCCCTCTGAGTTTGCATTTATCAAGCCCCTGGCGGCAATTTTGGGCAGTGTGATGTTTGCCTTTCTGGGAATCAGTCTGGCAGATACCCACGGTCGGACTTTTTTGCGACTGATTAATCCAAACAGCTTGGACACGATGTTGGTAGCAGAAGGGACGCTCAAGCCCGCGGCGAGTAAGGTACTCGACACCAGTTGTATTATCGATGGTCGCATTGAGGAACTGTTGAATACGGGGTTTGTCGAGGGTCAACTCCTCATCCCCCAGTTTGTGTTGCAAGAGTTACAGCAGTTAGCCGATGCAGCGAATGATCAAAAGCGGATTCGGGGACGACGTGGGTTGGATATTCTCAAAGCCATGCAAACCGCTTATCCGGAACGCCTGATTATTCACCCGGCTGATTATGAGGATATTCAGACAGTGGATGCCAAATTGGTGCGGTTTACTCAGGAAATTAATGGCACGCTTTTGACGAATGACTACAATCTGAGTAAAGTGGCTAATTTGCAAAAAGTCCCGGTACTCAATGTCAATGACCTGGCTCACGCTGTACGTCCAATTTATCTGCCGGGTGATAGCCTGGAACTGAAAATCCTCAAGGAGGGGAAAGAACCCTCTCAAGGCGTAGGTTATCTAGACGATGGCACGATGGTGGTTGTGGAAGAAGGACGTAACCACCTCGGCGCTGAAATGCGAGTTGTGGTCACCTCTGCTTTACAGACATCTGCAGGACGGATGATTTTTGCTCGTCCTCAAGCTTCTGTGGCGGCGTGAAGCTATGAATCGGCTGCGGTTGAGGTGGCTATACTTCTGGAAACGGTGCTGGAAAATCAGCACCGTTTTTGATCCGTTGCCAAACTAATCTCTAGGAAGGAACCGTGCTGTGTCAAAATGGTTTAGGATTGCCAGAGTAATTTCTGGCAAGATGTAGGCTGTTTAAGCGAAAATGAGCTTTTTTTGTCAGGAACCCCACGGCTGTAAGCCGGGGGCTTGAAAAAAGACCAAACCTGACCAGTCTAAAGCCTCGACCGCGCTCGGACTTCGGTGTGAGCGCTCAGTCAAATTTAAATATTGCAGTCGTGTACACGGGAAGGATGGATACCAATACAGCTTCTCTCGGAAGCCCTGTCGGGCTGCTGTTTATGTAAGAGGGCGAATTCTTCCATAAGCATAAATGACAGGGGTTTCCATCCGCCCCCTTACTAACCCTAATTTTCGATGAAAGTTGGCGATCGCGTTCGAGTTAAGACATCTGTTATTGTTTACCACAATCCTGCCCACCGCAATGAGCCGTTTGATATCAAGGGTATGGAAGGCGAAGTCATTGCTATCGTTACAGAATGGCAAGGGCGACCCGTGAGCGCTAACTTACCGATTCAGGTTAAATTTGATAAAAAGTTTCGCGGTCACTTCCGGGAAGATGAGTTAGAAATAAACTACCCAGACCTGCCTAACGGCTGAGGTCTGGGTTTTCAGTAGCCCTGAAGTCATCGAACAAGCTAAGCTGAACATATCTGGGAGTTCGGTTTAGCTTGCACGATAACCCCGTGCCTCCAGGCTGGTTTATAGACAGCCCCACAAGTGCAATATTATTGGCTCCGTTGAAATCAGCGTCTCCATGCCAGCCACAATTCTTGCACTTGAAAATCTTGCCACTACGGTAAGACTTTCCTTTTACAGGGTGAATGTGCAGGCAATTGTGACACATTTGGGAGGTATAGGCAGGGGAAACAGGGATAACCTGAACACCAGCGCCAAGAGCCTTGTACTCAATGAACAGGCGCAATTGGTAAAACGCCCATGAATTAGAGCGTCTGCGTTCAGTCTTGTTTCTGGGTTGCTCGTTAGTTCTTTCCCTAATCCCGGTTAAATCTTCTATAGCAATTGAGGCACTTAACTCAACCGCTTGTTTGACCACTGACTTGGAAATGTTGTGATTGAGCCATTGTTGATAACGTCTCTCCCTCCCCGACAGCCGTTTCAAAACTTCCCGGCATCTACGCCGAGTTGTCCTCGTGCCTTTCGGGGCTTTCTTCTGGAGAGATGCCCTAACTTGAGAAAACTTATCTCGAACTGATTGGATATGCAAACCGTCCCATTTTTTCTCTTCGGACGTAACGGCGATGTCGCGCCGCCCTAAGTCAATGCCAATTACTTTGTCGGTAATTGGCGAGTCTGGGGCATCATCTTTGATTTGGATGTGCAAGTAGAACTGACGATCACGGTGTTTGCTTATGTGAGCAGAAGTCGGGTTTCTCCCTTTGAGTTTTCCTCTCTGGTAGTTGCCGACTTTTAATTTAACTCGCTCTCTACCGTGAGTAGTTGCAAGGCTTACCGTCCAATCATGTTCGCGAAACCGAAACAAGTCTTTGTCACAGTCGATGCTGGTTGGGGCAAACCATTTAACAGGCTTACCTTTGTGTTTAGCTACCTTGCGGTTAGCTGCTACACGCGCACAAGCTCTGACTGCCATGTTGGCCACGAGGTTAAACTCGCTCTTGATGGTTTGGTAAGTCAGAGACTGAATCGCAATTTTGTTCGTCAGCTTTGGATCTGTGTGTTCATTGACATAGTTGCAAGCAGCAGCAAACGCCTGAAGGGTTGCCTCAATTTTGGCAGCTTGTTCAGGCGTAGGTTGAAGCTTTACGACTATCGTCAGCACTTGTTTCATGGCTACCATTATACCAACGGGCGTTACAGACGCGATGAAAGAAGCGTCTGTACAAATGGAAGTGCTACGGGTATCGAACCCTTGCACTTCCCGCTCTCCCCCTACCCCTTACTTCGTTGAAGGGGTAGCCCCTCGCGATTCGGGTGGTTTGACACTTTCTCTTTTATGGCGGGGCAAGCCGAGTTCGGATAAACAGCAATATAATTCAGCGTGGCTATTAGCGGGAGCGATCGCAACGTTAAATCTAGTCTTCCTGATTGGCTTACCCCTGTCACTCTGGCTAATCGGCGTCTGGAAGTTAGCCTACGGCGTTCCCCCTGTCGCGATCGCATTCTTGGCAATTCCTATCTTAACCGCTTTGGCTAGCGTGGGATTACTGGCTTTTACGGTGTTAGCTTGGAAAAATCACGATTGGTCGTTTGGGGCGCGATCGCATTATTCTGTGATCACATTAGCCGCCTTAGTTTTCATCGGCGTTTTGGCATACTGGAATTTACTCGGATTTCAATTCTAATCTTGAAGTCCCGATTCCCTGTTTCCTTACCATCTGTAGCCGGAAATCGACAAGTCTATTTTCCTGACGTTTTATTGGGAAATGTAAATAAATATCACAAAACGGGGCATTTTACGTAAAAGCAGCCGCGAATTTTAGAGTCACTTATGAAGGTTCTTTGGTGTCTGCTGATCACTTCGATCTAATCCGAACTTACCCCAATTGGAGACAGGGCTATGGCTGAGCCAAACACGTTAAAGCTCGCTAAACAAGGTAATCCGAAAGCAATTGCGGCAATGATTAACCGCTCACTGCGAGCCAAGCACATCATCGCCAAAGTTAATCGCACAGACGATTGTTTGCAAGTCTTGGTGGAATCAGCGCAAATTCCCAACCAAAAGGCGATGGTTTCTTTTATTCGTCAGGGTTTAACCAAGTTAGGCATTGAGACGATTAAAACGGTGCAAATTCATGGGCGTCAGAAAGGACAAGACTCTTTTGCTTGGAACCAAAGCTTTGAGATAGAATTCTCACCTGATCAAGTCGCAGACGTTCATGATTCCGATCCTAATTTAAATCTGCATCAAAGTCCTACAGATGTTGCTTCCGAAAACGATATATCCTCGGATGTTGATGATATTAGATCCTCTGTTTCAGAACCACTACCAGGTTCAAATTTTGCCAAAGTTCCTCGACAGGCTTTTGCTGGAGGGTATACATCTTCACAGACTCGACAACCAAGGGATCATGCCTCACACCGTAGCACTCACTCCAGCCATTCCCAACCTCGCCAACCCCTGAAACCTCTGAGTGTGGGTAATGTGGTTAGTGCGAGTCTGCGTTTGTATCGCAATCGTTTCAAATTATATTTGGGTCTGGCATTTCAGGCATTTTTGTGGGGAATAATACCGATTTATGGATGGGCAAAATTATATCAAATCCAGGCTATTATTTCACGTCATGCCATCAGTGAATTTGCAGAACAACCGGAAACTATCGAGAGTATTCACAATCAGCTTGATCGGAACATCTGGGATTTCTGGACAGCTCAAATTTTAATTGGTTTGATTGCTTTTGGGGTAAAGTTTGGTTTGTCTATCGCCTCTGGAATCATCGTGGGAATAGCACCAAGTCTAGAAGCTATTATTAACTTAGTTACTCTCGGCATTTACCTCTGGGTCTATGCCCACTTCTTTATTACTGAGTTACCGTTAGCCGTAGAAGGGAATATAAAGCCCAAAACTGCCATTAACCGCAGTTGGGAGTTAAGCAAGGGATTTGTTCCCAATATTATGGGGATAATTGTCGTTGCGACTCTAATCACAATACCTCTAGGATTAATCATCTTAATTCCTATAGTGATAACAATTCCCACTGTATTGATTAATCCATCGCTAGAGGCATTACTTACGGCATTAGGAATGTTAGTCCCGTTACTCATTATTGCCTTTGCCTGCATGTGGCTTTTAGTCATGCCATTTTGGCAAATTATTAAAGCGATCATTTATTATGATCTCCGCAATCGCCGGGAAGGAACAGGTTTACAGCTAAGCCATTGATCCAATCGCTATAGGGTGCATCGTTTGTGTGACGAGATAAGGACGAAAAAGAAGATAATACTGACAAAACAAATCGTGAATCATCGGGTTTTCTTCAAAATATTGCTAATTTACCCATTAAATCCCAAGAAAACGCCCTATAACCCAGAAGAGAACGATAAGATAGGCTTGGCTTCGTTCAAACCCTAGCAGTGATGGATGTAGATAAACGCTTAGGTTCACTCATTCAAGGTTCTCTCTCCGGCGGATTGGAAGTGCGATTGGAGGCGGATGTCTCCGTGGAAGATATGCGCGTGGGTAAGTTTCTGGTGGTTCAAGGGATGCGATCGCGCTTTTTCTGTATGCTGACGGATGTGGCGCTAGGAACCTCCAGTCAGCGGATTTGGGCGAATCCCCCCCATCCCGATGATGACTTTTTACGTGAGGTTCTTGCCGGAAGTGGCACGTTTGGGACAATCAATTTAACTCCGATGCTAATGTTCACGCCAACGGAGGGAAAACGCGAGACAGCCAACCTTAACCTGAATGGTAAAAGTCCTTTAGCGTCATTTCAACCTCAAAGTAGTGATGACGACGACGAATTGCTTCCGGTGAAAACGATTCCCAGTCACTTCTCCCAAGTCTATGACGCCAGTGAACGCGATTTCCGCAGGGTATTTGGCTGGGAAGATGACCCCCATCGACGGAATTTTTCCGTGGGTCAACCCCTTGACATGGAAGTACCAATATGCTTAGACCTGGATCGGTTTGTAGAACGCAGTAACGGTATATTTGGCAAATCGGGAACCGGGAAATCTTTTCTGACTCGCTTATTATTATCCGGGATTATTCGCAAGCAAGCGGCGGTTAATTTAATCTTCGATATGCACTCCGAATATGGATGGGAAGCCGTATCAGAAGGAAAACAATTTAGTACCGTCAAAGGATTACGCCAACTCTTTCCCAATCAAGTCCAAGTGTACACCCTTGACCCCGAATCCACCCAACGCCGAGGAATTCGAGACGCCCAAACCATGTATCTTGGTTTCGATCAAATTGAAGTCGAAGATATTATGCTGGTGCGCGGGGAGTTAAACCTGTCTGAGGCGAGTCTAGAAAATGCGATTATTCTCCGCAATGAGTTTGGCAAAACCTGGATTACTCAACTCCTGAATATGACGAATGAAGATATCCAGATATTTTGCGATGAGAAGCGGGGAAATAAGTCCTCAATTATGGCATTACAGCGCAAGTTACTGCGTCTGGAGGAGTTAAAGTACATACGAAGTACTTGTCCCCAAAATTATATTGACCAGATTTTACAATCCTTGGATGCGGGAAAACATGTGGTAGTGGAATTTGGCTCGCAATCGAATATGCTCTCCTATATGTTAGCCACGAATGTGATGACACGCCGCATTCATGGTAAATATGTGCGGAAGGCGGAGAAGTTTCTGCAAAGCAAAAATCCCTGCGATCGCCCGCGCCCATTGGTGATTACGATTGAAGAGGCGCACCGTTTCCTAGATTCAGCCACAGTACGTCAAACCATCTTTGGCATTATCGCCCGGGAGATGCGGAAATATTTCGTTACATTACTGATTGTCGATCAGCGTCCATCGGGGATTGATAATGAGGTTATGTCCCAGGTTGGCACCCGGATTACCTGTTTACTGAATGATGACAAAGACATCGAGGCGATCTTTACCGGGGTTTCCGGGGGACAAAGTTTGCGATCGGTGTTAGCTAAATTAGACTCCAAACAACAGGCATTAATATTGGGACACGCCGTACCCATGCCAGTTGTAGTACGAACTCGTCCTTATGATCAAACATTCTACACAGAAATTGGCGAACCCTCTTGGGATGAAAAGTCAGATGAAGAGGTATTTGCCGCAGCCGATGCCGCCAAAGCCGATTTAGGCTTTTAAAGGTTCGTAGTCTGCGCTTTAGCGCCATAAGCCTGGAAATACTCATGACAAACGCTCAATTCAAGCAATTGATTTCAGTAACCTTAACCAAGATTGCTCGAATATTCGCGGTGAAATTCATCATAAATAATCCTTAATATCTTTTCCCGGTCTTCCATATCTTCAAATTGAGACGCTAATTTTAATATTTCCTTGACAGTAATCGATTGAACCTTCATATTAATCAAGTAACTTTTAATGTCTTTCGAGATATCATCGATAATCAAAATCACGTTACCATCACTCAATCGTGCCCGATCAAAGTTTCCCTTAAGTTCCGCATAGATATCATCCGCTACAGCTTTACTATAAACCTTAAGTTTCTTAATTTGATAAACCACGCCAAAATTAGTCGAGATATCAACTCCGCTATCATTAGCTGATGTGCGTGTATCTCGATAAAGTCTACAGGAAAATTTCTCAAGATGTACTTTAATAACCGCAAAGCTGAATATCTCAAAATTGGTTGAATTTTGACGAATATTCTCTTCTATGAAATTAAGAAATTGATGATTGTACAAGGATAGTTCAGAGCGAATTCCCCGATTGTTTAAGAGAGGAATTTCGCCCAGTTTACCGCTAATATGTTGCTGAATTCTTTCCGGAATCCATTGATCCAGTAATTGAGCATTATTTGTATAGGGTGACATAAATTCATATTCACCACTCTTGATCATTCTTAACACGCCATATTTGGGTAGGTTTCTAGACGGATAGGCATCATAGTATTTACCTCCTATATGTAAATCATGTTGCAAATAATCAATCATATCATTAACAGTTCTCTGATACGCAGATTTAATCTCAGAGTTTGAAAAAATAGTTTTTTGGTTAGATAAATATTCTTTAACTAATGCGAGAGTAATTACCGGAAAAATAACTTTAGTTTGTGATCGCTTCAACATCATATTGATGTTGTTTTTGCAAAAAATTTCGTCATTCATGAGATTATCGTAATAAGTCGCCTTAACTCTCCTTGGGTTTAAGCCAAAAGCGAAAGTCGTCTTCAGACAAGGGGATAAGACATTTAAATAGGTGGACACAATTAAAGTTAATGGTTGAGATTAGGGAACAGGGAACACCTCGGCTTACTTCGGCTTACTTCGGCTTACTTCGGCTTCGCTCAGTAACACGCTCAGTAACACGCTCAGTAACACGCTCGGTGTGTAACAGGGAACAGGGAACAGTAAGGGTTTGAGGGCGATTTACGAAACTTAATGGGGTGTCGTTTTCGTTTGTCCGACTACTTAGTCCATTTTAATGGACTTCAGCTATTAGCCCGGAGTTTGAACTCCGGGCTGATGATCAGGGCGAAAATTTTAACTAAAAATCTACATCTTCATAAATCGCTACCAACGTTCCTGTAAAATCAATACTTTCAAGTATAAATTCTTTCTGTATAGGAGCATAAAACTGTAACACCCACTGCCCTTTATCGTTGCGGCGGAAGCAATCAACTCGTTGCCGTTTAGTATTAATTAATACATATTCACGTAGACTTTCTAGTTCCTGATAGTCCGCAAATTTATCCCCTCGGTCAAACGCTTCAGTAGAATCCGATAAAACTTCAACAATTAGAGTCGGAAATCGTTTATAAGTCGAGGTTTCTTGATCCCGTGGGTCACAAGTGACCATAACATCAGGATAATAGAATCGATTCAGTGATTCTATGCGGGCTTTCATATCGGAAATATAGACTCGACAACCCGAACCTCGGACATGACTACGGAGTAGAGCAAAAAGATTTCCAGCAATCGTAACATGAGGGTCACTGGCTCCAGCCATAGCATAGATTTGCCCATCAATATATTCGTGTTTGATGGGACTCTGTTCCTCCAGTGTGAGATACTGATCAGGTGTAAGATAGGGATGTTCAGGAGCAGCAATCATCGTATTTTTTTTATAAAAGGTTTTCCATAGTATAGCAAATGTAGGGGCGCAATATTTGCACCCACACCTAATTAAACCCGTTGCCTACAACATTTTCACAAAAGACGCTAACCGCCACTGATTTTGGCTTTGTACCCCAACTGCGTCAAAATTTCCAGCAGTTTATGAGCATGATCCCCTTGAATTTCCAAGGTATCATCTTTAACCGTACCGCCACTACCACATTTAGTTTTAAGCTGTTTTAGCAGTTGGGTTAAGGTGTCCGGTTTACATTGAAAACCACTAATCACCGTAACGGTTTTCCCCTTGCGCCCTTTGCGAGAAGCTTGAACGCGCAAGTTTTGCTGATTGGGCGGAAGTTCTTGAACCGCCCGTTCCGTAGCCGCCGGATTACTACCAAATTCTTGGTAAGCTACGCGCTTTTGGGAGGAGTTAGAGGATTTGCGTTTAGACATAGCGTTTAAATCGTTTTGTTCAATTATCGGTGAATAGGGCGGGTTTTGTTGTTTATTTATCGGTGAATAGGGCGGGTT
>NZ_JBKHHI010000051.1:0-23901 GCF_046539235.1 Coleofasciculus sp. | reverse complement strand
TGAATGCTTTCTGCCATTTGGCGAGGATAACCTGCCAAGATTTGTTCGTGCGAAATTCAATGATGAGGTAAAAGGTATCACTATATTCAAAAGCATCGTACATGTAAGTAATATTGGGATGACGAAGATAGAGGAGTTTATTGGCTTCATCGAACCACCGTTCTCGAACCTGTTGGTATGATTGATTTTTCGGCGAAATAACTTTGGCTACTAGGTCATTTCCCCACTCATCCCTACATTCATATACTTTTCCAAAATTACCTTGTCCAATATTGGAACCGATCCAGTATTTACATCCATTGTTTGTATTTAGAATAACTTCATCATAGTGAGGTAGGCGAAATATCTTGGGTGTTTGGGGTGGTGAGAAGTATCGTGGATTGATCATTGTGTTTAACTCTCATTTTTGGCTCGATTATAACAATTCCCTACCCAAGACGAACTCACGTAGAGGAAAGTGGAGTCCACCCCACCCCACTGTGTAGAGACGCGCCATGGCGCGTCTCTACAATCCTGATTCAGCAAGCCCTAATGCAAATCAATCTTATCCAACCAACTCAGTCGCCCGCTTTGTCAAATTCTCAGCTGTTAACCCATTAAACGCCATAATTTCACCCGCACTCGATGCGGTTTCCCCACGCTTCCAGGCAAAAATATCCCGCTTGACGGTACTCCGTAACATCAACGGTTCCAGCATGGCACTGGCACCCCCGGTTACGCCAATTAACGCATCGCCACCAAAGAACTCCTCAAACCTTTGATCATCTAAAAAGTGGCTATCAGGATCTGTACAAGTTTGCCACGCGACATCATGGGGACGATACAAACGCCGGGGACTAATTACGGAAACAACTCGCACGCCAATCCCTTGATTTTCCAGATGAACGGCTGCATCTAAGACGGGAATCAGTGGCATATCGCCAATCACGGCAAATACGACTTTTTTACTCCCTTCCGTGTCATGTAACACCACACCCCCATCTTTTAAGGCTTGACGGGTTTGTTCAAATGTGGTTAATACAGGTAAGGGAGACTTACTCGCTGTAATCGTAATCCCCTTATTCTTCATCGTCAGCGCCCAGTCATAACACACCTGGATACTATTAGCATCACAAGGAAACAAGGGGAACACATTGCCATTCCGCATCATGGCAGCAAAGTAATTTTCAATCTCTGGACGCTGGTGAGTCCACCCATTGCGCCCTTGTTCTAATGCCCCAGCGGTAAATAAGGTAATTGTAGCGGGTGTGGGACGGCGCAATTCTGCCATGGCTTGGGTAACTGTTTGCCATATCGGTAACCCATTAATCGCGAAGGATTCATAGGAACACCACAGAGTACGGGAACCAAACAAGGCTAAACTCGCCGCTAACCCCGCACAAGCATCTTCACTTAAGGGTTCGTACACCTGACCCTTGGGTCCCTGATAATAGAGGTCATCAACGGTAGGATGGAGAATCTTCAGCGCCACGTTAACGTTATTAATCCCAGAGGCGGCATTCCCATCAGCATTAGAAATGATAAAGTTAGGGTCTTGTTTCCCCACATGGGCAACTAACGCCCCCATCGCTGTTGTCGCCACTTGCTTATCACCCTTAATTTCAAATTCGTTTAAGGGTAATGTGCCTAAATCCGGTAGGGGTAATTCCTTCTCCGTCACTACCTGATGTGACGCGGGACCTCCAGCTGCCCGTTCAGAGTTGGTGCGTACCAGTTGCCAAGCCTCTGGGGGTAAGGCACGTTGTTTCAAGGCTTGGACAATCTCTTCATTGTCTAGGGTATGGTAGGCGTAGAGGTTGTGGGCTTTTGCGCCTCGTGCATGGACACCAGCGCCTTTAAGCTGTTTGATAATCAGTACGGTAAGCTTACCGCCCAGGGCAGATTTGGCGGCTTTATCTGTGGCTTCTAATACGGCTTGGGTAAATTCCAAGCGTTTTTCCCAGGAAAAGGCGGTGCTATCCACATATTCACCGGGTTGGTTGGCATCGTCAAAGTCTTTGGCATTGATTAGGATAATTTCTTTAAATCCATTACCTTCCCAATATTCAATCATCTCTTCGTTGGGTTTGGTGGATACCATGCTGTGGTGTTCCTGGGAGTATCCATTCCAAACTAAGATGGGCAGGAAGTTGGTGACATCAGGATAGGCGGTGTTGAAGTGACCAAAACTACTCATTATGTAGGGTTCACCAATCCCCCCGTCGCCAATTGTCACGGGGAAGAGGGTATCCCGGTGGAGTAACGCCCCCGCCATGGCGAAATGCTGCCCTTGTCCCAAGGGTCCGGCGGGGTTGAGGAGTCCAGGAATTTGACCGGATAGGTGTCCGAGGAGTCCATGCATTTCCCGGAAGCGTTCCCGCATTTGTTGCACGGTGGTAATCCCCATGTCCTCTAGGGAACGATCTAAGAACATGGTGCTGTAAAAGCCGGGGGCATGGTGTCCCACTTCGGTAATAATATTTTTGTAGCCCAGCATGATTAATGCGGCGATACCTTCGGCGACGCTGGCAAATCCGCCGGGATGACCGGATGCTTTGGATGCTGTGACTTGCAGGGTTAGGTAACGCAGGGCATCAGCCGCTAGGAGAGTTTGGAAGACAGCCGCCGGGTCAGATGGAGATGCGATCGCAACGTTGCCCTCAGCAATGGCAGGTTTTCCACCATACGTCTCCAAACCTGGTAAGGCTTGCCCAAAGTATTGGATGCCTTCGCAAAAGGCTGGAACGGGTGACGTAGTTTTTGGGGTTGTTGCAGTCATGCTGAGTACCTTAAATAATTGTATCGGTAGATTAACTTTATGAAAATTTTACAATGTTTTGCAACTTACATGTTGTTAAAGTTAATCAATTTTGGGTTATGCAGTGATAATTCCAGGTAATCAGACTGGATTCACGGAAGGAGTTGAATCTGCTTCATAGGATCAGGATTATGTCAATAGGCAGCAACGACGTTTGATTATGCCTCCCTTTCATGGGGAACGGATGCAGGCTTACAGGGGGTTTGCATATGGTGGTACAGGGAGTGCGATACGTTCTATCGAACAGGCTTCGCCAACGCCGTCCTGAGCCAGTGCCTGTCGGTACAGCTAGGGCTTAAGCAGGGGCTGCTAGAGGGAGTCTTGTGGTAGAGACAGGCGGCAACAGTTTCAACATTTGTAAGTTTTAGCTACAACCTATAAAATTCCTAGCTGGGTAAAAATTTGCTTGGTCATCTCAAGTCGCTTTTTGCCGCTGGCTTCCTCTTGTTTCCCTTCGAGATTGAGTGCAAAGAAATAAACATCATCGGATTTCTCTAAGTAGCCAACCAGCCAACCGAGAATATTATCGTCCTCTAAGAAACCTGTTCCTGTCTTCGCGCTCAGTTTGTAGGTATCTGTCTCTTCGAGGACTAAAATATCTTTAACAATATTAGCTGTTCTTTTAGATACCAAAAATTCATCATTGTAAAATTTACGCAAAAACTCTACTTGCTGCTTAGGGGATATTTTTAAGCTGCTTGACAGCCAAAATTTGTCAAGTCCACCGGAGATATCTTGATTCCCGTATTGAAAATGAGCCAGGTATTTTTTCATTTTGGCATCACCCACTTTTAGGGCTAATTCCCGGTAAAACCAAACAACCGAGTATTTCAAAGCAGAACGAAGGTTATTTTCCTGTTTCCAGTGGGGGGGCCACCAATCTTCGGATGGGTATTTTTGGGAATCGTAAGAAACCGTGATCGTCTCATCGGCGATCGCGCCCGTTTCTAGGCTAATTATCGAATTGGGAATTTTAAAGGTTGACAGCGGCGGAAAGTTCTGATTGCATCGCTCCTCGTTGTAGTAAGTGTATTGATTGTTTTGGGGAGCATAAAGAACAAATGCTCCAATCGTGTTGCCAAATATACGGCTTAAATCGGTGATATTAGCCTGACTTGGAGAAACTAAGGGATTGTATAAAAGGATTGAGAATAAAATTGTGATAAACAATCCGAGAAATATGAGTGGATGTTTAAGCTTCATTTGAGTGAGCCTCTTTGTGACTTTCCAGAAAGGGTTTGAGGGTTTGCGGATAACAGTTGGTCAATTATACTACATGGCGGGCGATCGCATCGTTCCTGAGGTTGAGGGGGTAAAAGAGTAGTCAGTCAGAAGGCGCGATCGCTACAATCAGAATAGATCCATAAGCGATTATCTTAAAATCACAAGAGATTACGTACTCCTATGACCGAAACTCAAGATAAACCAATCAATGAATCGACTCCTACGCCAGATGCGAGTCAAACCAAGTCTGGTAATTTTCTGCAAAGTTGGAAATTTAAAGCCGGGTTAATCACCGCAGCAATTGTTTCAATTTTTCTGGGTTTTTTCCTGCTGGTTTTCTTCTGGCATCACATTGTTGCTGGGATGGGGATGAATTCGTGGTCTAGTCGTGCTGGTGCAGAACCCATTGAGTGCATGATGAAAGATACCAACAATGATGGTTATGTCAGCTGTAGTGCCATGCGGAACGGTGACGTGGTTCCCCTAGAATGTGGCGTCAGTATCTTTAATATTGGTTGCCGAGTGAATTATGGCGCGGCTGCGGCTCCATCGTTGCGTTCTTCTCCTAGATAAATGCAGCGTTAGCCTCTGTGATCGGGTTAACCAAGCCTCACATTTGGGTTTTTGGTAGTTGAGTGATGTTTAGGGACATAAAAATGCTCCAAAGACCCAATTGTGCTAGATAAAATTCTGAATTAATTCTCACCTTATATAAAATATAAAGGGCGACTAGAAGTCACAGCTACACAAGCTACACAAGTCCGGAGCCCGGAGTTCAAACTCCGGGCTTATAGCTAAAGTCCATTAAAATGGACTAAAACTATAGATGCTCCCCTTGAGAGTTGGAGAAGGCTAAGGTTCCTCAACTACGAAGGATGAATCATCGGTTAGCCTCACAGTCTATAATGAGAAGCCCGGAGTTCAAACTCCGGGCTTATAGCTAAAGTCCATTAAAATGGACTAAAACTATAGATGCTCCCCTTGAGAGTTGGAGAAGGCTAAGGTTCCTCAACTACGAAGGATGAATCATCGGTTAGCCTCACAGTCTATAATGAGAAGTACAGACTAACGTGAGAACCAAAGACATTGACTTCCCCGATTCCCCCTGAATTCCTGAAAACCTTGACCGACGAACGCGGTGTGTCTGACACTGAACTGGAGGCGTTGTCGTTAGTCCTGACGGGCAAGTCAACTCAGGATGAGATTGCCAGATCTCTGGGGATCACTCCTATCGCCTTGCGGAAGCGACTGGGTGAAGTTTATCGCAAGTTTGAGATTACCGGAACCGGTCCGGGTAAGTTAGTTGAATTGAAACAACGTCTCATCCGTGCTTATCAAACCCATCAAACTCAGTCCTCCCGGCGTCGAGATTGGGGAGAAGCGCCGGATATCTCGGTGATGTATGGGCGTCAAGAGGAACAGGAGAGGCTGAAGCAATGGATTGTTCAGGATAACTCTCGCTTAGTCGCCATCCTGGGAATGGCAGGAATTGGCAAAACTACGTTGGCGGTGAACCTGGCGCAGGATATAGAGGAGGAGTTTGAGTTTATTATCTGGCGATCGCTTAGGAATCCGCTACCCCTGGACACCCTTTTAGCGGATTGGCTTATCGCTTTGGGAAATCAGGAAGAATCGGATTTACCAACAGACTTGAATGAGAGAATCTCGCTATTGCGGGATTATTTAAGCCAACACCGTTGTCTATTTATCCTCGATGATGTGGAGACAATTGTGCGAAGTGGTGATAGATTTGGACGCTATAGTCCTGACTATGAGGAATACGGGTTACTTGTGAGACAACTTGGTGAATCGTCCCATCAAAGTTGTTTATTACTTTGTTCTCAAGAAACCCTGAGAGATATCCGACGCTTAGAAACAACTCGTCCCTCGGTTCATTCCTTACAACTGAACCCCTTACCCGACGCCGCCGCCCGCCAAATTTTAGCCGAAAATGGGTTGACGGGTGAGGAAAAATGGGATAGTTTGATTCGGGATTATCAAGGGAATCCTTTAGCCTTAAACTTAGTTGCAACTACGATTCAAGAGTATTTTAATGGGGATGTGATTGAGTTCACCAACCTGCAAACTATTTTAGTCGATGATATTTTTCGGGAAAACTTAGACCGACAGTTTGAGAAGTTATCGGCTTTAGAACAAGAAATTATACAGAGTTTAGCCAGTCAAGACAAGCCTCTGTCTCTGAGGACGCTGCAAAAAAATAATTCTATCTCGTTTTCGGAATTGTTAGAGGTATTGGACTCCTTGCGGGGACGTTCTCTAATTGAGAAGACTGGGGGTGATGGGAAGAAGACTAGTGAACCCTTTTTTACCTTACAGCCGATTATTAGAAAATATGTGAAAACCTACAAACTGAATGATTTGTAGAGACGTTGCATGCAACGTCTCTACAGGTTAACCCTTCTAAGCTGTCATGCATTTAAATTGGGTATTAGTAGCGGGCAAGATGGGTATTAGTAGCGAGCAAGATGCTCGCACTACAATAATTTCGTCATTATTGACATTAAGGTTTAAATGCCGAACAGCTTACTCTCTTCCCCTTCTACCCTTAACAATCATGTGATTTACTGTATTAATCCTCACTGTAAACAGCGTCAAAATCCCGATCAATTGGAGTGTTGTCAAACCTGCGGTACTCCACTATTAATTCATGACCGATATCGGTTGATTCAACCCCTACGTCGATTAGATTCGCGGAAATATACCGATATCTTTGAGGTGGATGATCAGGGAACCCGGAAAGTGATGAAGGTTCTCAAAGATAATCATGCCAAATTAGTTGAACTGTTTGAACGGGAAGCTTTGACGCTGGAACTGTTAAATCATCCAGGAATTCCGAAAGTTGAGAGTGATGGGTACTTTACGGTTACTGTTAATAATAACACAGAATTACACTGCCTAGTTCTGGAGAAAATTGAAGGACAGAATTTAGAAGCGTGGGCGAAACAGTATGGGACGATGTCTCAAGCATTAGCCCTCAACTGGCTGAGACAACTTCTGGAGATTATTGATTACTTGCACCAAAACCAATTCTTTCATCGGGATATTAAACCCAGTAATATTATTCTGAAGCCGGATGGCAGATTGGTATTGATTGATTTTGGCAGTGTGCGGGAGATTACCGGGACATATTTAGCTAAACTTCGCGGAGATGTTGAATTAACTAAGATTATATCAGAAGGATACACTGCACCGGAACAAAGGCAGGGTAGATGTTTGCCCCAATCCGACTTTTATGCCTTGGGACGCACGTTGGTTCATTTACTTACTAATAAACCGCCTAGTTGTCTACCTATTAATCATAATACAGGTCAGTTAATTTGGCAAGATAAAGCACCACAAATATCTAAACCTTTAGCCGAGTTTATCGATGATTTGATGGCAGATGCGGTGGTAAATCGTCCCCAAAATGTGCAAGCGATCGCGCAGGGGTTAACCCGCGTCAGTTTGTGGTTGCGGGGGTTGGGCTGCTGGGTGCGATCGCCTAAAGGAATTGCAACTATTATTACTCTAGGACTTATAGGAATTGGCGGATATCATATCTCACAACCTTGGCGATTTCAGTATTATTGGAAACAGGGACGAGAAGACCTTATGGAACTTCGCTTAGAGCAAGCTAGAATCAATTTAGAACGAGCGGTTAAAATTAATCCTAATGATGCTACAGTCCGTAGTGACTTGGGACTGGTTTGTCAGTATCAACAAGACTTTAAATGTGCTAAAGAACAATTTAATCAAGCCTTAAATCTAGAGTCAGAGCCGGGAATAACAGCAACAATTCACTACAATTTAGGAGTTCTTTACGAAAATTCAGCAGTCCTTGAAAAGAAATTAGAAGTCCTTGACGAGGATAGCGAAAACTTTGAACAGGCGCTGGCTGAATATAAGCTTGCTATGCAGGATAACGGTTCTGTCGGTATTGATGCTACGAATAATTTTGCTCGTCTACAGATTTGGCAAATGTTTAATTATGACTTAGCGATTAACTTGCTACTCAATGCGTTGCAGCGTACAGAAACCCTTGATTTAGATGAGACAGAAAAAAATAGTCTCCAATCCGTACTCTACAAAAATATCGGCTGGGCATTTAGACAAAAAGCTGACTATCAGCAAGCCGAGAACTATTTGCAAATTGCCATTACTCTAAATAAAACCCAAGCCGCGCCCCACTGTTTACTCGCCCAAGTACAGCAAAAACAAGGCGATGATAAAAACGCACTGATTTCCTGGAAAAACTGCCTTGAATTCGAGTCGAGAGGATTGCCCGAAGTTCAAACCTGGCAAGGTGAAGCCCAGGAATATTTAAATTCACAGTAATTCTACAGAACAACGGTGCGTTACGCTGCGCTAACGCACCCTACGATTTTGTTTATACAAGCAATGTTGCTAGAAATGTAATCGTCAATGTCTATACAATGATATTAATGTCTTGTGCTGCTACCCTGCTTTTGTGTTAATATGAAGTCTAAGGTATTCTTTCCTTTACTCGTCGCATTTACTCTAGCAACGGGAATCGAGAGTATTGTTTGGCAACGCGCGATCGCGGATACCCAAAACCCCAAGCCAATCTGCCCAGAAAATGGCCCTTGTCGTTTCCCTCGTCGCAGTGGTTTGACGGATATTCGGATTATTATTCCGCCCAGAGGTTCGCTGCTGAATCCGCAACCTACCTTATCTTGGACACCGCTAGCCGATACTCAAGAGTATACCGTGCGTTTGTTGCGATCGGGGGAAACTATTTGGGAATTACCGAATGTGCGAGACAGCGAAATTCCCTATCCGGCTAATCAATCCCCATTAACCCCTGGGATTAATTATGAATTGATGGTTGAGGCGGATGGAAAAGCGGGGAAATCGATGTTTAGACTGATGACACCCAGCCAAGCTGAATCCGTGATAAACCAGGTACAAGAGATTCGCCAGCAGAATCTGAGTGCAGATGAAATGGCTTTGCAACTTGCCCAAGTTTACCAAGACTATGACTTGATGACAGCCGCGATTCAAACGCTTACAGAAGCGATTGGCAAGAATAGCCAAAATTTAGAGGTTTATCAGAGTCTGGGGAATTTATATAATCGATTGGAGCTACCGAGAGTAGCAGAATTAGTCTATCAAGAATCCCTAGATTTGGCAAGCAGTCGTCAAGATATTGCCGGACTTGCCCAGGCGCAAATTGGACTGGCGAGATCCTTTGTGGCGCAGGAAAAATTACCGCAAGCTGTTGAGGCGTTAACGGCAGCCTACAGCCATTATCAACAGTTAAATAATGCTGAATTGACTCCGCAAGTTGCCCAGTTTTTAGGCGAAGTTTATGAAATGGACAATAATTATGAAGCGGCGCGGCGTTGGTATCAAGACGCTAAGGTAGGATATGAGGCGATTGGTGATGAACAGCGGATTGAGTACATCGAAAAAGTGATGCAGCGATTAAATTAATTTGTCATTTTTCATTCGTCTGTCATTGACTCACATGCTTTAGACGTAGTGGCGTGACCCAACTAAAATAGGACTTTGTTTGTAGTGATAACTTTAGTTCTCTAACGCCTAGCTGGAGAGGGCTGAAGCCCTCACTACGAAGCAAATCTATCGCACCATTTTAGCTGGGTCAGTCCAGTAGGGTGCGTTAGCGCAGCGTAACGCACCATCTATTAATTTTCTAGGGCTAAAGTTCCCTGATGACGAACTAGGCTAAGGTTCCCCTACTACGAACTTAATTCTACGTTTTCGTAAAGCATTTCAAGCGTACAGTCAAAATTAATGCTAGTTAAGTATAATTCATTTTCTTCTGTATAAGGATGCAGTTCCCAAATTCCTTCAGCGTTGCGTCGAAAACACTCAACATTGATTTGATCGGTACTAATGAGAACGTATTCTTGCAATGTGGGAATGCGACGGTAATGTTTAAATTTTTTACCTCGGTCAATGGCTTCGGTGCTGGGTGAGAGAACTTCGACAATTAGACAGGGATAGCGTACAAATTCTATCGCATATTTGTCCCGTTCGTCACAGGTTACCATGCCATCAGGATAGTGAAAGGGACCATTGTCTGATATGCCAACTTTGGCATCTGAGGATAAGACTTTACACCCTTTCCCACGCAGGTGATTTTTTAAGGCGGCGATCAGGTTAACGGCGATTTCATTATGGGGAATGGTTCCCCCTGTCATGGCGAAAACTTCACCATTGATGTATTCATATTTGATGTTTTGGTGTTTTTCCCAGTCTAGGTAGTCTTGGGGGGTTAGGTAGTTGGGTTGGGGATTGGCAATCATTTGTTTTTTGTGGTTCAGGTGGGTTGAATGTAGAAAGCTGATATTATGTCTGTTAGTATTGGAATTATGTTTTTTCAACGCAGAGGGACGCAGAGGTTAGCGCAGAGGTACGCAGAGGGGTTGAAGGATTTGGGTCAAAATTTTGTAGGATTCGGACATAAGTGGAAGCGATATTAGTTTTTGCAGATAATCGGGATGGCTAGTGGGATTTAGTTCGGGTCAATTCCCCCAAATGCTTCAAGATACTCAAGACGCTATAGAGATCATTTCCGGGTTTGCGTCGCAAGTCGAATTGGCTTGATGTCGCATACTGAGGTATTTCTCCCTGAACTAATTTGACAAATAGGAAACTCCCTCCATTAGAGATCATGCCAAAACTGGGTTGTTCTGGGTGAGGGTTAGCCAGCATATAAGCTAACATCTGTGAGAGTCCGGCTTCAATAGAATAGGCGGCGCGTTTGGATTCGATTACGGCTACCCAAAGGTGTTGCTTGAGGACTAATACGTCTAGTCGCCCTTCGACAATTAAGCCTTGGTTTTCTGTGGTAATATCGACGGATTTTTCGGCTTTGATGTGAAAGGGGAACAGGTAAAAGTCGGCTAAGAAGAGTAGTGGGGCAATTATCGCCATGCGGATGGCATTTTCTAATAGGGGTGGGTGTTTGAGGAGGTTGAAGTAACCCTGCTTTAGTTTGTCTAACATCTGTTTCTCGATGTCAGAGAGTTCGGGGAGATTGTTTTGCCATTCCTGGAAGAATTGAGTATCCTCAACTTCGATTAGACCAAATTGTTGTTCTAGTTCGTCTATGGGGATAACTGAGGCTTGAACTGTTAAAACCATCGACTTACAAGTTATAGCGTTAATATTGGCTATAATAACGCTATTGTAAAACCATTGGTGCGTTACGCTTCCCTACCCTACCCTTTGGGAACGCTGCGCGAACGCTCTCCTCACGATGGCGGCGTGGCACACCTTATTTGATCAATTAAATTCGGCTTGTAGTAAGGGCTTCAGCCCTAGATCCGTTGGGTTTCCTTGCGTCAACCCAACCTGCTTGTAGTAAGGGCTTCAGCCCTAGATTCCGTTGGGTTTCCTTGCGTCAACCCAACCTGCTTGTAGTAAGGGCTTCAGCCCTAGATTCCGTTGGGTTTCCTTGCGTCAACCCAACCTACAACTATTGGTGTGTTACGCTTGGCTAACGCACCCTACAAGCGATGGGGAGTTATTTGATTGTCGGTTGGGTTTACGTCGGAAATATAGCTAGGGCTAAAGCCCTTACTACGAACGATTAAAACCAGTTTCCGGCTAGGATGAATGCTGCCCAATAGTAAGGATGTTGATGGGATGGATTATCGGGATTATTTATAAATTTTCGTTGGGCGTTGGCTAGGGCTTCGGCTTTAGGAATGCTTTGATTTAATTGCTGGTAAAATTCGTCCATTAATTGGGCGGTAGAATCATCACTAACGCGCCATAAACTGGCGACGGTACTACTGGCATTTGCCCTTAATGCGACTCCGGCTAATCCTAAGGCGGCGCGTTTATCACCTGAGGCTGTTTGACAGGCGCTGAGGACTAATAATTGAATGGGTTCGCTGCGGGTTTGTTCTCTCTGTTGCAACAGTTGACCAAATTTTTCTACGGGGATTTTCTTATCCCAAGCGTAGATGACGGTTTTGGTTACATCTGAACTAAATTCGCCGTGAGTGGCTAGATGAATTACGGAAAATGGATGGTCAATCAGTTGGTTTCGGAAGTTGGTTTGGGTAAATTGTTCGTTTTGTAGAAGTTGGCTGGGAACGGTGTTGTGAATCTGATGTAGTTCCTCCCAGACACTGGATAAGGCGGGTAATTTGGGTGGGTAACTATCGGCTTTTTTATGAATTCCGGCTAGTAGTCCTTGCCAATGGGTTGGGGATAAGGGGTTGAGGTTGGGTAATTGTGACCCTAGGCTAACGGTAATATTATAGGTTTCGACTAAGTAATGTTGACCATCGTGGAGAATGGAAATGGGGAGATTTTGTAGGGTGCTATCGAGAACAAAGACTAGGGTTCCGGTTTGGGGTAAGTCAGCACTCGCTGATTTGAGTAGCCAGTTATAGAGTTTTTGGGCTGGGGGTAAAATTAAGCGGTTTACTGGATTTTGGGGGTCATCTAATTGTTGGCGTAAGTCGTAGAGGGTTTGGCTAAAGTCTTTGGCAGAAACTTGGGTGGTATACCGATAAACGTTTTCTGGAGATGAGTCAGATTTGGGCAATTTAACTAGAACTTCGAGGCGGTCTTCGAGTAAAATGGGATAAATAATTGCATCCGGCGGATTGTCACTTTGGTCAATGGAGACTAAGTTGGTAAAACTACAGCGGAGAAAGTCTTCGAGTTCAGCGAGTTGTAGGGCTTCGCTAATGCGTGTGGCTTGACTGAGATGGTCGAGATTGGCGTCGGGTTGTAATAATATTTCTAGGAATTCTTGATAAATGGGTCGCACATCGTCTAAAAAGGAAAACTGCACGCCGGGGTTGATGGCTAATAAATTCCGGCGCACGGAATCCAGTAGGTTAATCGAGGCGTCGTAAGCATGAATGGCGTTTTCTTTTTGCTGCTGTTGCCAATAAATTCGTCCCGATTGCCATAACCATTTATAGGCTAAGTCTTCGGCGTCAAGGGATTGGGCTAAACCCAGGGCTTGATGGGTTAAGTCTTGGGCATCTTTCCACTGTTGATTGTATTCGTAAATGTGACCTAATGTACCCAGGGCTTCAGATTTTGCCCGTTGGTTTTGCAGGGATTTTGCTTGGTTAAATGCGGTTTGGCTATAATCCAGGGCATGACTAAAGTTTGGGTCATATTGGGGTAAGTGCAGTAAATCTTGGGCAAAGGTGAGTCGGCTATAAATAGCGATTTTACTGGGGGGTAAGTTGGCAAGGGGACTATTGAGTAATGTCTCGACTTGGGATTGAATTTGGGGGGTAAATTCGGCTGGGTTGGCGGTTGTATCGGTTTTTTCTAGGGTTTGTAACCACTGCTGAAACTCGATTAATAAACGGAGTCGATGCAGTTGGGCTTCTAGGGGTAAGGTGGTGGAGTCGGTGTTGATGGCGGCGGCTTGCTGATAGGTGTTTAATGCAGCCCTTGCCAATTCTTTGGCTTTGTCGCGATTCTGGGTGATATTACTTCTCTCCCATAAGTCTTTGGCTTGGCGGTATAAGGCGTATTCGGTTTTGCCTAAACTGAATAATGTGGCACTTTGGTTGGATGGAGAGTCGATTTGTTTGGCTAAGTCTAAGGCTTGGTGTAAAATATGGTTTGACTCTTGCCAATGTCCAACGAGGCGGAGAACATTTCCTAGGTGGCGTAAACCGACAACGGTAAACGCGGGTTGAGATTGCTGGGTAAAGGTGTTAACGGCGGCGTCTAATTCGCCTGATTCAGATAAGTTGCAATGGTTGTCTACCTGGAGGGCTTGCAGGGAAATCTGACAGGCGCGACGATAGAATCCCAAGGCTTCCATGGCTTGGGCTTGGTTGAATAGGCTACCTGTCACGCCGATGTCATCATCGAGTTGTTGATAGGTTTGCGTGGCTTGCTTCCAGGTGGCTAATGCAGATTCCGCCCGCCCTAAGGCTAATTCTAGACGACCTCGGTGATTCAGGGCTTGAGCATAAAGGCGCGATCGCTCTCCTGATTCTGCTACGGTATCTAATAGAGTCAGACTGGCTGTGATGGCGGCGTCGGCGTCTGTCCATTGGTGGAGTTTCTGATAGGCTAAGGAGAGATAACTCAAGGCTTGGGCGTGATGCAGGGTATCACCTTGGCTTTCATAGCCTTGGGCGGCTTGTCGCCAGAAGTGAATGGCTTGTTGATACTCTTTGGCGGCGTAAAAAGTTCTCCCTTGGGTTATAGATTGTGCGGCGGATTGGATAGGGGGGGTAATTGGGTTACTTTGGGATAAGACAGGGGGGATACCGATGAATAGGAATAATCCGAGGATAAATCCAATCAGTAGATGGCGATTGTTATTTGTCATTCGTCATTTGTCCTTTGTCATTTGTCATTCGTCATTCGTCATTCGTCATTCGTCATTTGTCATTCGTCATTCGTCATTCGTCATTTGTCATTCGTCATACTCGCTTCGCGAGAAGCAAGCTACGTCATTTGTTGTTTTGGAAGCCGTAGTAGGGTGGGCATTGCCCACCAACATACCAGTTAGTGACATTTAGGTTAACTCTTGAATTTTGGCAATACTTAATCCGGTTTTTTGACTGATTGTTTCAATATCTAAAACATCGAGGAGTTCACGGGCAATGGCAATCGCTTTTTCCCGCATACCGTCGAGTTTGGCTTTGCGAATCGCATTCTGACTATCTTGAATAAAAATCTCTCGCTTCTCCAAGGCTTCTAATTCCCGTTTAGTTAGTTTACTCTGTCTGGCAATGGTAAATGCCTGTTTCAAAGGGGGAATCGTTGCCATTGTTTGCGGCACGTCTTTTAAGGTGTTGGCGAATTTGAGGAAGTAAAGCCATTTGTCGGTTAAGCTTTCTGATTCCTCCAGGGTTTTATTGAATTTGGGTAATTCGACAAAGACTAATTCAATGTCATCGGTATAATCTGTTAAGGTTTCTTTCTCCTTGAGGCAATAGCGAGAGATGATTTTGGCATTGTTGGGAAACATCTCAAAGTCGGTAATAGTTAAAGCAATCACCGGATTCAACAAGTTGTAATCTTCCCCAACGCCTAATTGAATCGAAAATGCTTGAGCGGCATTATACAGGACTCGTTTCTCAAAGCCTAAAACATTGAGTACCTGCATTTCAATGATGACAGTTTTGTTTCCAGTGATGACGGCTTTCACATCTAAATAGGAATCCTTGATTCCCTGGATGCGAGGGGATTGATAAGGGTCAAGGATTTCTAGGTCTTGAATTATCTCCCGTTCCTGATACAGAATAGCATTCAGGAAACTCATCAAAATCTCCTTACTTTTCTTCGAGCCAAAAATTTTCTTAAAAGCAAAATCAGTTTTCGGATTAATAAACGTCATCAATCATCCACCTCCTATTTATTTCAGAACCATCAACCCCTCCCCTCCCCACCACTCAATCCCTCTCTTGACCTCTGCGTAAACCTCTCTTGACCTCTGCGTTAAAAAATACATAGCCTTGCTCAAATAGAGGTACATGAGGGCGCAAGGATGGTGTCCCTACTTTTCAAGAGAAGTTTACAAACCTGAGTCGGGGCGGGTTTAGTCACATCTGGGTGCAACCAAAAAGATAGTCGTGAAACCCGCCCCTACAGATGTGCCAAATACCGTGAAAAGTTAGATTCAGCAGTCCCTCATTATTATCCCCCATCTATCACTTAACCGCACTCCGACAATTAATCGGATTTTGCCAACCCGGATGAGGGGTAACGTTGGGGGCTTGGGCGGTGAGAACGATTGTTCCATCGGGTAATTTTATCCAGCCTTGGGCTTCAATTATTGGGGTTGAACGAGTCTGGGTTACAGGTTCAATCTTGGCTGGGCGATTATCGTTACTAGGAACTAGGGGACGCAAATCTTCCCACACATTATCGGTTCCCGTTACTTGGGAAATTGTGGGAGGAACACCGCCGCGTCCACTAATAATAAAATGGCTGGGAGTTTGGTCAGAACCCCCTTGACAGAAATTGAGAAAATCGGGTGGGGAAGCTGGGGGAGGTAATTGCAGTAATCCGGTGTTGGGGTCAATTTCTAAGGTGTCGAGTTCCACGACTCCTTGTTCGCCAAATTCGGAACTGGCGGTAATGTCAGACAGGGGAGTGAGGCGAGAGCGAAATTCGAGTCCATAAATTTTGTTGGCGGTGATATCAACTCTTCCCCCATTCCCAAAGAAGGCGTTGGCGGTAATATCGCTATTTTCCCAGGGAAGTCCGACAATAAAGGGTGAATTAATCCGGATATTGCCCCCATTTCCCCCAGCTTGGGCAGTTCCGGCGGTGGTGGAAATTGAACTGTTATGGCGCAGGAGTAGTATATCGTTGACGTTGAGGGTAATATTGCCACCTTCAGTTGCTTCAGTTTCAGCGATAATAGTACCCTGATTCTCTAATGTTATTTTGTCTGCTGTGATTCCTATATTCCCAGCATCTCCTGTGGCTTGACTAATCGCTGGAATCTCAAGATTAGATAAAATATCCAACAGCAATGCGGGAATTGTGGGAACTCTTACTTGTGTCGCACCCCCAGCCGCTACGGTAACTCTGGCTTGTTCCTGTACAATTAAATCTTGTGTGTTAATTGTCAAGTTCCCAGCTTGACCAGTGCCAAAGGTTTGGGCATACAAACCACTAGATAAACCTCTATCGGAACGTCCCCGGAGTTCAACGGAAGCAGCGTTCACGATTAAATTTCCTCCTTGACTTCCCTGACTATCTTGACCAAAGGTAGATGTTGAGGCTATCGCGCCATCCTCCACAATCAAGTTTGTGGTGTTAATTGTTAAATCTCCAGCATTACCAATGTTACTGGTATCGGTAAACAAGCCACTTGGAATTTCATCACCGTTGCTCAAGATACCTGTTCCACTGAGTTGGACTGTTGAAGCGTTTACTGTTAAATCTCCTCCCTGACCTGATGTGGTTGTGGAAGCAGTTGCGATTGCCCCATCTTTTACAATTAACTGATTGGTATTAATCGTTAAATTTCCTGCATCTCCCGGATTAAAATTTCCATTGGTTAGGGCGCTAGTTGTTAATGCACTGGGAAATATTCCATCACTACCGATTAATTGAACAGACTCCGTAGCCTCAACGATTAAATTTCCTCCTTTACCTTGACCAGAGGTTAAAGCTGATACTCTGGCACCATCCTGAAGGATTAAACGGTCAGTTTTAATCCTTAATTCTCCAGCATTTCCTATCTCGTAAGCTTCCGTTAATATTCTGGCTCTCCCTTGAAGATTTAACTCTGGAGTTTCTACGAAAACATTTCCCGGTTCACCACTACCGTCAGAGGTAGCAAACAAACCCGTTGAATTTCCAGTCGGTAATGAATCAGTCAGGTTGACTGATTCAGAAGCCTTTACCGTGATATTTCCTCCCTGATTGTTACCAACTACTCTAGAAAGTAATCGGGCACCATCAGCGAAAGAAACTGATTGTGCTGTGACGTCAATATTACCACTGTTGCCCGTTCCTGCATTATTCGTGGAGTCGATAATCACTCCCGTGGCATTGACTACGCTATCGCTATTAATACTAATCTCGCCACCATTTGAGGTAATTCCTCCCATCAGATTAATATCGCTGGTTGCGTCTAAGATAACTCGCCCTCCTAGAGTTTCAATATTGACTGTGGTGATACTGCCATCTGACAGTTTTACAGAAGTCGTGAAAGAGGGTAAAGTTGAGCTATTATCCGGTGGTGTGACTGGGGGTGTTGAGGAAACTTCCGCCACTACTTCGATATTATCGATCCCCCAGTTTTCATTTTCAAGCACTTCTCCGGGTGGTAATTTAGAAAAATCGATTTGTAGAGAGTTTGATGTGTGTGCTAAGGAAAAATCTATCGTGTAAATTGAGTCACCGAAGGTTAAGTCTTGAATATCAGAAGACGTGTATCCCAATTCGTCTATGTGAGCAGCCGATTGATGGGACGGATGTTCTCCTTCAAGATAATCATCAGGAAATGACTGTTTACTGTTGACATTACTAAACGTTGCGTTTACCCACACATTATCATCAATACGTAACTGCCAAACATCTGGTCCACTAATCGCCGAGGTATCGTTACCGTCCCATGATCCTATAATAAATAGATCAAAAGATCCCGTTACATTGGCAGGTGAGGGAAGATTATTAAGTGTTAAGCTTACCGTTTCTTGACCAAAGGGTCCCAGGAAAGTTGTATCGATTGTGCCTTCGTCGGGTGTTTTGTCTGTTTTTGTATTAGACCATTCTGAACCAACTGCTTCTTCAAAATCATTCTCATACTCGAATGTGGAGTTGGTTGGCGGTGGCTGGGGTGGCTGTGGTAGATTTGGCGGAGTTACCGGATATTTTAGATTATCAACTCCCGATCGCAGAATCAAGGCTGGCTCACTTGTCAATATAGCAATGTCTGGGTCAGTGGGGTCATTCGTATCATTTAAAGATATATCAGCTTGAGTAATTATGATATTTCCTGTCTTGATGCTTCCGGTGGCTTCGATTAACAGTGAAGCGCCTGTATAATCCCCCAGAATTACATCTCCATCTACACTTATAATCGGATCATAGTAACTCCAAAATTCCCCCGGTTCCCCCGCTAAATTCAGAATCGAAAACTGACCCCCACTGGCAAAATGAGCATCCCCAGAAATGACCCCATCACTAATTAAACTTAAATCCCCACCACTCTGAAATGGCATTCCTGGATGATTCAATGCCAGAATATCAATGCCTTGATTTCCTTGAATATAAAGATTCCCGCCTGTATGGGCAATAAACGGAGTTTCTACAGTATCCCGCACCCGTACCGTATCGCCAGCCAACAGGATTAAATCTCCAGCGGTGACTAACTGACTTTCTTCTAAAATTAAATTATTATTCGCCAAGAAAATAGCCGACTGCGCCAATCCATCCCGCACTGTTGCATCTCCAGTTAATGCGGCTATCTCTAGGTATCCGGCGGGGGCGGCTAATTGTCCGGTACTGCTAATTGTTCCGCCAACTAAGGTTAAATCTTTACCTACTTCTAGATTCCCTAAATTGGTAATCGCGGCTGAGTTTTGACCCCCCGCTACTTCACCATATTGCAACCCCAAGGGAACATTAATAGTGAGTAATGGCGGTGCTTCTGGATTGGTTGCACTGAAGATAGTGCCATTCTCAAATACCACCCCATTGGCTGTACTCCCGATAAACGAACCCCGGATGTCTAATTGAGCATTTTCGCCAAAGAGAATTCCATTGGGATTGATCAAAAATAAATCGGCTGCGCCATTGACGCCTAATGTCCCCAAAATGTCAGAGGGATCAGTTCCGGTTACTCGACTAAAAATGGCTTTGATTCCGTCAGGATTAGCAAAATAAACCCGTTGTCCTTCGTTAATATTAAATTCTAAAAAGCTATGAAATAAGGCTGAACCTCGGCTGGCGCCATCCTGAATTAAATCGGCGGTTATTCCATCGATAACCACCCCATTCGGTAGGATTGAGGATTGTTCAGCGCCTAATGTGGAATCGGGTGTAATCTGGGCGAGGACAGGGTTGCAGGGGAGGAAGAAGAATGACGCGATCGCGCCCCAATAGCCTAAACGCTGTAAGCCTTGATTGATGGTCATCATAGCACCCTCTTTGATTTGAGATTTAGGTGATTCCTAACCTGATATTTATTTTATTATGTTCTGTGTCCTGTGTCCTGTAATCCTGTAACCCTGTAACCCTGTAACCCTGTAATTTTGTAGGGGCGAGTCGCTGCACTATCGTTACCGGGAAATCCATTAATTGACCCGACTCGCCCTCCTATCGTTACCGGGAAAACCCTTGGTTGTGTTGAGGAATTCTCGTCGTTAGTTCATTCCTGATTAAGGATAACTTGGTGGGTTACAGCGGATATCTAATTAAAGGGTTTGTTTTGTCAATTGAGTACCGCCTAACCCACCCTACGGATCTACGGGTTGAGGGTTGATTGGGGTCTATAGGACGGCACATTTTCCCATTATATAAAACTACCTAAAATTACAGCCAAAGTCAAGCACTACTTCTATCTTTTTAGCAGCGATTCCTCCTCTGATATGTTAGGAAAACCTTAACCTTGGTAGGATTGAGGAACGTTGAGTCCTCTAGATTTGAAATTTAGGTCATTCCTAACCTGATATTTATTTTATTGTGTTTTGTGTCCTGTAATCCTGTAATCCTGTAATCCTGTAATCCTGTAACCTTGTAGGGGCGAGTCGCTGCACTATCGTGACGGGGAGAGGCATTAATTTACCCGACTCGCCCCACTATCGTGACGGGGAAATCCATTAATTTTGTTGAGGAATCCTCGTTGGTTTACCTGTTGCCAACGATAACTCGGTGGGTTAGGTTTGATGGCGAATTAAAGGGTTTGTTTTGTCAATTGAGTACCGCCTAACCCACCCTACAGATTCCGGTTGATCGGGGTCTATAGGACGGCACATTTTCCCATTATCTAAAATTACCAAAACTCTCCCGAAAAATCAACCCCTAATCCTATTTTTTTTCGCCGCGATTACTCCTGTGATGGGCAAACAAAACCGGAACCTCGATAGGATTGACGAACATTCAGAACTTCATGTCGAATCGGGCAGAATCTGGGCAAGACTAGGGTGACAAGGGATGGTGAGGGAGGAAAGCGATCGCGCTTCCATATCCTATACGCTGTAATCCTTGAATTCTGTAACTTTGTAGGGGTTCCTCGCTGCACTATCGTTACTGGGAAATCCATTAATTGTCTCGACTCGCCCTCGTCGTTGGTTTACCTGTTGCAAAGGATAACTCGGTGGGTTAGGTTGGATAGCGAATTAAAGGGTTTGTTTTGTCAATTGATTACCGCCTAACCCACCCTACGGTTTACGGTTAATTGGGGTCTATAGGACGGCACATTTTCCCATGGTATAAAAATACCTAAAATTAGCCAGAAAGTCAAGCCCTAATTTGGTCTTTTTTGGGTCAATGTCCCTTTGACTTACAATTAAAGCCTGATCGTTTGTAGGGACACGATACTATCGTGTCCCTGTCTTGGATCAATCGCGGTTCTAGATGATCGTGAAGTCGAAATGGGTGAGAGTGTTAGCTTGAACGCCTGTTAAGGTGGCAAGCTGTTCACCACTGTCCTGAATCGTAAGCAAGGTGTCATTTTCTTGGCTATTGGTGCCTTGGCTAATTGACAGATCCTCAAAGGTAATTCCGCCGGTTAAACCAATCCAATCCATGCCCACGGTAAAGTTGAAAATGGTATCTGTACCTGCACCCGAACCGAGGATAAAGGTATCCATACCCGTTCCACCATAGAGTTGGTCATTTCCTGCACCGCCATCGAGGATATCATCGCCACTCCCGGCGTAGAGTTGGTCATTCCCAGCACCGCCTTCTAGCCAGTCGTAACCGGAACCGCCTTTGAGGAGATCATCGCCATCACCGCCAATTAGGTAATCATCGCCGGATTGTCCTAATAGGGTGTCCATCCCATCACCGCCTTCGATGTAGTCATGACCCGCACCACCATCTAGGTAATTCGTTCCCTGTTGACCGTATAATTGATCATCACCGTTACCCGCTAACAGGTGGTCATCGCCGGAACCTCCCTCTAGATAGTCGTCACCCTCGCCACTCTCTAATACATCATCCCCGGCTTGTCCATAGAGTTGGTCATTACCTTGACCTCCCAGAAGCTGGTCATTATCCGCACCACCATCGAGGTAATCATCATCGGTTCCGCCCGTGAGGATATCTTCACCGTCTTGACCATAAAGTTGGTCATTACCGCGATCGCCTGCTAGGGTATCATTGCCTACACCGCCCTCTAGGTAATCGTTTCCATCGTTCCCCTCTAGGGAATCATCGCCTTGTTGACCATAGAGTTGATCATTGCCGCGATCGCCGCTAAGCTGGTCATTGTCTAAGCCGCCTTCTAGGTAATCATTCCCGGAACCGCCGTTTAAGATATCGACACCAGATTGACCGAAGAGTTGGTCATTATCGTCACCGCCATTAATCTGATCATTGCCACTTCCGCCATCCAGATAGTCGTCCCCTGTTCCACCGTCCAGGGTATCATTGTGATCACCGCCCCAAATGAGGTCATCGCCGGAACCGCCATTAAGGATATCGTCACCCGTTTGACCATAGAGTTGGTCATCCCCGGAACCGCCTTGCAATAGGTCATGATCTGCGCCACCGTCGAGGACATCTTCACCCTGACGTCCGTAGAGGCGATCGCGTCCTGTGCCACCATAGAGTTGGTCATCCCCAGAACCGCCGTCTAAATAGTCGGTTCCGGCTTGTCCAAATAAGGTATCATCACCGGCTTCACCCCGAAGTTGGTCACTTCCATCCCCGCCATCTAACCAGTCATTCCCTTTCTTCCCATAGAGGCGGTCAAATCCGTCATTCCCCAGCAGGTGGTCATCACCCGCACCGCCGTTGAGGAGGTCATTGCCAGAATTCCCTTCTAAGGTATCATTATCATCGTTCCCATAGAGGCGATCATTTCCCTCACCCCCCGATAGCTGATCATTCCCATCGCCACCCTGGAGGACATCGGTTCCCGCATCTCCGGATAACATATCCGCGTCATCGCCACCCCAAAGGGCGTCATTTCCGACACCACCCGTTAAGGTATCAAATCCGGCGCGACCATATAAGGTATCATTCCCGTCATCTCCATTCAGTTGGTCACTGCTATCGCCACCATCCAGGAGATCATTGCCATCGCCACCGTTGAGAGTATCGCGATCGCGTTTACCATAGAGACGGTCATTTCCGGTATCACCTGTGAGTTCGTCTTCTCCATCTCCGCCTTCTAGGTAATCGTCGCCAGTGCCACCCTCTAGAGTATCATTGCCTTGTTGACCATAAAGTTGGTCATTGCCTGCATCACCACTGAGGAGGTCTTCACCTGCACCCCCATCCAGGTAATCATTATCTGCGCCACCCTCTAAGGTATCATTCCCAGCATCAGCATAGAGTTGGTCATTTCCTGCGCCACCGAGAATCTGGTCTTCCCCTTCCCCAGCATTGAGATAGTCTACCCCAGCGCCGCCATCTAAGGTATCATTCCCTTGGCGACCATAAAGGCGATCGTTATCGTCACCGCCTGCTAATTGGTCATTCCCTAAACCGCCGTCTAGGTAATCAAAACCTGCGTCACCGGATAACTGGTCATCTCCCTCTCCCGCGTCTAAACGGTCATCGCCGCTACCGCCATTTAAGGTATCATCCCCAGCTTCTCCGTAGAGTTTATCGTTATTTTCACCACCAGATAACTGGTCATTCCCGTCTCCGGCTTCTAGATAGTCATCCCCGGCTTGTCCGATAAGTTCGTCGTCTCCGTCATCACCATAGAGTTTATCTTGACCTGCGCCACCGTCTAGGGTATCGTTACCAGATTGTCCATAGAGGTCATCATTCCCGTCGCCACCATTGAGGAAATCATCGCCAGCGCCACCATCCAGGTCATCGTTTCCAGCTTGACCCAAGAGTTGGTCGTGATCATCGCCACCACTGAGGTTATCATCCCCAGAACCGCCATCGAGGGTATCATTCCCAGCCTGACCCAAAAGTTGGTCATGATCAGCGCCACCACTGAGGCTATCATCGCCAGAACCGCCGTCCAGATAATCGATTCCGGCTTCAGCAATCAGTTGGTCATCGCCGTCGCCACCTTCTAAACGGTCATGTCCATCGCCACCATTGAGGAAATCATTTCCGTCTTGTCCGTAGAGGGAGTCATCCCCGGCGCCAGCTTCTAAATGGTCATCCCCCGCGCCAGCATCTAAGATATCATCCCCTAAGCGTCCAAACAGTTGGTCATTTCCGGTTCCGCCAAACAGGATATCATTCCCTTCTCCTGCATCCAGGTGATCATCTCCGGCTTGTCCGTAGAGTTG
>NZ_JBKHHI010000050.1:0-23936 GCF_046539235.1 Coleofasciculus sp. | reverse complement strand
AAGGATTAAGATCCGGTACGCTGAATTTGCCTGGAATTGTCGGTTTAGGGGAAGCCTGTCGATGGCGACAGTTGGAGATGGTACAAGATGAGAGTGCGATCGCCGCTAAACGCGATCGCCTGCAAGCTCAATTAGCAGAACAAATTCCCAAACTTATCGTTAATGGAGATAGTAACTCCCGTCTGGCTGGAAACCTGCATATCTCCATTCCAGATATTCCCAACAGTGCCATGATCGCCAGAGTACGTCAAAAATTAGCCATTTCTAGGGGATCAGCTTGTTCATCAGGCGTAGAAGCCCCCTCCCATGTTCTGCGTGCGATGAATCTTCCTGAAGATGTTATTGAGGGAGGATTACGAATCGGAATCGGGAAATTTACGACAGAAGCTGAAATTGACCAAGCGGCGGATATTTTAGCGAGTACCGTTAAAGATATTTCTCGTTTACTCGCCTAGAACGCCTAAACTCAAGTCCCAACATGGCTACGGGATTGAGAAATAATCAGGGTTGGCTGCATTAATCTGGAAGGTATACCCGACAATGTTTTCAAGACATTCCCCGCCCAATCTGAAGAGGTTTCTGTTCCCCAATAAATTGACTACTAAAACTTGTACGTCAAGGATTCATTAGCTATTGAGGATGTACAATAGTGATGTTCTGTGTGACTGTAAAATCCTTAGGATTAAACGTCAGCAGATGTGTAATGGCGTGGGCTAACATGACGGCAACAATTCGAGCATCATGGGTACGTTTACCCCTTACCTTGTTGGCACTGACTAAACGTAACCAGTTGGGAAAAATGTCTGGAGACTCTTCCAATAAAGGAAATTGAAGCAGAAGTTGTTGGATTATGTCATGGACTTGCTCTGTTGTCCATCCTAAACCATTGACCTCAACTGGGCGGGTAGCAACTACCCAAAATTCAATCAGGACTTGTGCTGTAAGAAAACACTCGTCACCCGCTTTGCGAAACTGAGCTGTTGTTCGTGGTTTCACAATGTTTCTGGATCTAACTCCTGAGTTTTGCCTGCACGATCTTCAACTAAGGCTGCTTCTGCAAGTTGGGCAAGTGCATTTTGAGACTGGTAAAATGTTTGATCCCAGCGAGTTTCATCTTCCAGTTCTTCCAGAATGAGTGCAGCGATCGCATCTTGGTCAGTCTCAGGGAGCGTTTTTACCCTTTCTATCGCTTGCTCAAGCAACTTAGTCATAGTCACTACAGAAAAAAACTTTACCAATTATGGTAACGCAATTAGGCTGTGATCTACGGTATTGGGCAGCCGCTCACTCGTGTAGTATCGGGGAATGCTAGTCTTCGGCAACGCTCATGCCTTGCTGACGCTCATTTATCGCACTACGAGGTACGGAAAGGACATCAGTTGATCCCAAAAGGGAACAGGGAACAGGGAATTCTTAACAGTACAGAATGTCCCAACCTGTCTTGGTACTGCTATATTATTGCCACAACGGATACCGAAGACTTTAACCGATTACTCAAACAGCATCACATTGAAGCTAGACGCTGGAGCGATATTAAACCTTGGCTAAACAGTTGAAAACTTAAATTTATACCTAAAGATAGAGGTTGATTTGATCCATTAGCCTTGTATTTTTTTTTGCACCATCCTTGCGCCCAAAAACTGGCATGAAACGGTAAAACTTCTTTACAAACTGCCGGAGATTACAAAAATTGACTTAAGTCAAAGCGTTATCTGCCAAAAATTTCCTAGAGTAGAGACATAGAGACGAAATATAGGAAAAAGTAACTTATGTTTTGCGAACAGTGCGAACAAACTGCCAGTGGTAATGGCTGTCATCAATGGGGCGCATGTGGCAAAAGCCCCCAACTCAACGCCGTTCAAGATTTATTAGTCTACTGCTTGCGCGGACTTGCGCCAGTGGTGATTAAAGCCCGTCAGCTAGGCATTTCGACTCACGATGAGGATGTCTTCACCTGCGAATCCTTATTCGCCACAATGACGAATGTCAATTTTGACCGGAAACGGTTTACCAAGTATGTCCGTGACTGTATCGAGAAGCGAGATAATTTAAAAGCAAAAGTCAAAGAAGCTAGCCAGGAACCCGTCAAATGGACAAGAGTGTCTGGGTATCATCCTGACTTTAATGAGAGTTTAGTCGAACAGGGTCAAGATTTGGCATTAGGCTTCATTAGTGAATCGGCGCGTGATGTTGACATTTTCTCCCTAAAACTCACGGTTCTCTATGGGATTAAGGGCGCGGCTTCCTATACCTTTCATGCTCAAGAATTGGCACAGGAAGATGAGCAGGTGTATCACTTCATTCAAGAAGCTTTAGATGCCCTGAATCATCAAGATTTCACCTTAGATGATTGGGTGAATTTAGCCTTAAAGGTGGGAGAAATTAACCTGCGGGCGATGGAATTATTGGATGCGGGACATACCAATACTTATGGACATCCCACGCCAACCCCTGTTCCCCTCAATCCCAGAAAAGGCAAAGCTCTCCTGGTATCGGGACATGATATCAGACAATTAGAAGCCATCCTCAAACAGACGGCGGATACAGGGATTACCGTTTACACTCACGGCGAACTTTTACCCGCTCACGGTTATCCTTTACTCAAACAGAATTATCCTCATCTGTATGGGCATTATGGAACAGCTTGGCAGAATCAAACCAAAGAATTTGCTAAGTTTTCGGGGGCGATTATTGTCACCACTAATTGTTTGATGCCGCCCCATGAAACCTATGATGAGAAACTGTTTACCATTGGTCCGGTTGGGTTTGCCGGCATCAACTATATTCCACCGGAGGAGGGTAACATCCCCGATTTTAGCCCAGCGATTCAAAAATCCCTAGATATGCCGGGGTTTGTGGAAGAGCAACCCCCGCGTCAGGTGATGGCAGGATTTGCCCGGAATGCGGTGTTAAATGTTGCGGATCAAGTGATTGATGGGGTTAAACAAGGCAAGATTCGTCACTTCTTCTTAGTTGGCGGCTGTGATGGCGCGAAACCAGAGCGCAATTACTACACTGAATTTGTGGAAAAAGTACCTGAAGATTGTATCGTTCTAACTTTAGCTTGTGGCAAGTTCCGTTTCTTTGATCAACAATTGGGAGAAATTGGTTCTCTGCCTCGGTTGATGGATGTGGGACAATGTAATGATGCCTATTCCGCGATTCAAATTGCCTTGGGATTGGCTAAGGCGTTTGATATGGATGTGAATCAATTGCCTCTATCGATGATTCTGTCTTGGTATGAACAGAAAGCGGTTGCTGTATTGTTGACGCTGCTGTATCTGGGAATTAAGGATATTCGTTTGGGACCAACGTTACCTGCGTTTATTTCTCCGAATGTTTTCAAATTGTTATCGGAGAAGTATCAGTTGAAGGCGATTACGACACCGGATGAGGATTTAGCGGCTTGTTTGGGTTGAGTTAGTTAGGTGAGGGGGTGTGGCTTTTGTCGCGCCCCTTTTGTGTGGATGTTGGATTTCGTGGTGTTAGTTCGAGCTAGGGGATGAGCAGATCTGACTTTGATAAGACTTACGCAAAGCCTCCATTTGTAGGGTGCGTTAGCGAAGCGTAACGCACCTTTAAAACTATATAAGGTGTAGCTGCGTAAGTCCTGTTTGATTAAACACGGTTAAGGGTTTTTTAAGGGGTATGTTCAGTTCTGGATTCTGCCTGATGGCAGATTTGTTTTGCGATTAGCTAGAATAGACTTACAGCAATTCATGTGTGGTGCCGGATCGGCACACTATTTGTGTGTTCCGATCATATAATTTATGATCAGGAGTTCATACATGAAACGGTCTGTGAACTTGTTCACTCGACAAGTGCCACCTATACTGCTCGTTCTGTCGCTAATGAGTGGCGGAGTGGTCTATAAGGATGGACAGAGAGAGATATCTATCTGGCTATCTCGACCATTAGAGCAGCTTCAACTTCCCGCAGACACTCAAAAGTAAAAGTGGGAGACCACTCATGAATTGTTGTTCAAGACCCCTGGAGAGTTTTCTTTCCGGGGTAAATTTTTAAGGAAGTTACGGCAGTGGCTGACTGCTCATACTAAAAGCTCAGTTTTAGAGAGAAGGAATAATGAATCAAGAAGAATTTGAGAAAATAATGCAAGAAATTGATACTGAGCTAATCAAAAAAGGTATTCCCGTTGAAGGTGAAGGTCGCAGCTTAGAAGCTCTAAAGCTGTTGTGTCCGAATTCTAGTTTTAGTCTTTCTCCGGAGGATAAAAAATTTTTTGGTGAATTTGAAGGTTATAATCTTTTCGATAAGATACGGCTTTGGTATCGGGATATGTATTCCAAAAAGACGTTATCAAATTTTGATATTGCCAGAAAACCATTTAAACTAAGAGGAGAAATTTATTATATCAACTATCCTACTGTTATTGGAGAATACACGATTGAGGTTTTGAAGTGTGTGGAAGATTTAACAGAAAAACTGAAATGTTCTTTAAATCAAGTTGAACATAATTTAATATTACAAGAATTTGAACTAGGATACCACGCTTCCAATGCAATTCGGAGTTTAGATAACTTTTTACAACATTTACACGAAGAAGCCAAGGATTTTCTTTTAAGAGGGGCTGTAGATATTGAAGCATCAGCCTCAAACATAATTGACCTTCAGAATACAATCTTTCATTCACATCAAGCAGCAGAAAAGTTTTTGAAAGCTCTTTGGGTAGAGTTAGATTATCAGAAAGCTATCGTTAAAAAGTATGACGGAGGTCGAAATGGTTTATCGTGGTGTGGACATAAACTCCTAAAGCTGTACAACAAATTACCGGAAACACAATCCCAAAAGAAACATATCCACAAGCAAGTCAAGTATCTTAATGATTTAGTTCCAGATATGGATATCAGGTATAAAATTCAAGCCAAAACCCTGGATGAAGCTGTGAAAGCAGTTAATAGTATGCTCATAGTATGTAAATTTGTTAGCGAACAAATTGCTAAGATTCACCGAAACAAGGAAATTTTTAGTGTGCAAGAATATGAAGAAGGGTTATTGAAAATTTATCTAAACAAATTCCTATCGCTTGGTGTAGCAGCAAGCCGAGATCAGGATATTACGACAGATATTGATAATGCTGTAAGAGAATGTACAGAGCATTTGGCGATTGTTAAATCAAGCACAGAAATTGGAAATTTGAAGCAACTTGTAGAAAAAATAAAATTAATTATTTCAGATCGGCAGTATAATGAGCGGCATAAAGAGTGGAGCGATACCTTAAATAAGGTATTGAAATTATTAGAAGTAAGGATAGCTGAAATAGAAAAATAGACTAAACTTTGACTGTTATCCAGTAATTCCCAAAATATCTTGTGTTTCTGTGAAACTTGGACAAGCTCTGAGCTTTGTTTGGTACTATTAAGTTGCTGCATCAATGTCCTCCTCAGCTCTAAAGTCAAGCAGGATAGGAAAATTAGCGTTCACGATACTTGCTCATGAGTCGTTGTTTTACCTCATTCCATGTATTTTTTTGTGTCGCATCCTGCGAGGAAAAGCGATCGCGTACAATTTCAAGATGCCATTCAGGAACAGGTATCTGCTCAGGTACAGCAATTATTAAATCCCAAAGTTGCTGAACGTAATCAATTTGCTGCTCCTTGCTTAACTGCTCGAACCCAGGTGGAATAGCTAAAGGCTGAGAGATAGACATAGGTGAAACGCACTAAGGGCTAGTCACCACCATAATAGCTTGGCAGACCGTCTACGGTGCGATTGGACAAGTTCCAGCATCTGAGACGCGATCGCACTTGCTTGTGTCTGGTATATTAACTTAGTTTAAATGGCACGCTCAGCATCGTGTCATGTTTTTTACTAATAAATGTAAAGGAGCGCGATCGCACTAATGCTACTCAAGTCTTTGCTTATGTGAGGTAGATTTTCAATATCTTTGGGTTACTCAGATAGCTGGTAGCTGCTTGGGACTCAACTCAAATGCCATCTGTGATCCATAAAAGCAAACATCAAACTCCACCAAGAAGTTCATGCGCCCTAGCAGCAATGGCACATCATTAGATTGACTCCACGCAAAAACTAAGCGCACCGGAGAGAAAGACCCTATTTTTGCAAATACCATCAAACCTCTTGCCTCGACAGGTGCTAAATTTCCAGCAAGTGTTACAGATGTCATCTGATCTTGCCAAACTGCTCCAAGGTGAACGCCAACACTATAGGGTAGGACATTGACACTAGCACCAGTATCCACTAAACCTGTAACTTCTACAGAAGCATCGCCGTGTGTAATTCCAAAAGTATCCTGTGTTTCTGTGAAGGGGAAACGCTGCGAGTTAAGCATTATTTGTTCCCTTATCCTCTTTTAGCAACTCAGCGAGCTTGTGGGCAGCTTCATGTGAATTATACGGAGACCAAACAGTATAGGTTGCTCCGGGTTGCAAAAGCGCATCTTCCTCTTTGGCAAGCTCAAGGACTAAAAACTGCATAATTCTTAGCTTGTCGGCGCGGGATAGATTTTTGAGTGTCGGAAGAAGCTCTGTTACAGTCATATTAGTTAAACCTAGCCTATTTATTCCAATTTTAACTTGGTTGGTCAACAGCATCCTGCGAGGAAACACGATCGCGTACAATTTCAAGATGCTATTCACCGAACAGGTATCTGCTCAGGTACAGCAATTATTAAATCCCAAAGTTGCTGAACGTAATCAATTTGCTGCTCCTTGCTTAACTGCTCGAACCCAGGTGGAATAGCTAAAGGCTGAGAGATAGACATGGGTGACACGAACTAAGTGCTAGTCACCATCATAATAGCTTGGCAGACTGTCTACAATGCGATTGGATAAGTCCAGCATCTGAGACGCGATCGCAAGGGGGCTACAGATAAAGTAGAGGTTAGGTTTCCTGTCGTTTTCCCAACCTAGGACGATCAGCGATCGCACTGATTTTCATTACTCAAGACTTGGGCTAGCGACTTCATCGATTCAAACCACACTTTCGGTTCATCTTTTTGTGGTTTATATTCTCCTTTGGCAATCGCTATAGTTCTTTTGATATAATCTTCTCTAGAGATAATCCCTATTTTCATAACCTTATTTTCCATGAAAATTACCTCTTATTTGTTCGTGCTACAGTACCATTGGGCAAGTTTCAGCATCTGAGACGCGATCGCACTTGCTTGTGTCTGGTATATTAACTTAGTTTAAATGGCACGCTCAGATGAGGCTGGTGGGCAATGCCCACCCTACGGTAAATCAAGGGTTTCGGTGATACCTAAATGCTTGGATGCGATCGCACTCATTTTCTAATGTAACCTGATGTTATATAGCGTTGACATTTTGCTTTAACCACTCAACAAATTGCTCACGTTTTAAATTGCCAGATGCTAACGCGAGGATGACCTGCTCTTGCTCATCGACAGAAGCGTTAATCTCCATCTCATTCAAGACTAGAAACGTTTCCATTACTGCATGACCTGTACGTTTATTACCATCTAAGAATGGATGATTCATCACAATGGAGAAACCCAAAGCAGCCGCTTTGTCAACTAGCGTCGGATATAAATCTTCGTCACCAAATGTCATGCGAGGCTGAACTAGAGCAGATTCCAACGCAGCCAAGTCACGCACACCTGTAGCACCTCCTGATTGATCGATAATCTGACGGTGCAGACTCAATACTTCGACTAGCGTCAGGTAACGTATCATGTCATGCTAAACGTCGATACAGTTGAGCATTTTTCTTTAATACGTAACTGGACGCTTGAACAAACTCGCTCTTTGGATAGTTGAGCCAATCCTCAATGCTTGCACGCAGTAAATCTTCAAGCGAGATTCCGCTTTCATGCGCTAGTTGTTGCAACTTCTGTAGTTGCTCGTCTGGAATTTCAACATTGATAGAAGTCACAGCTAATCCTTGCTCTAGGTAAACAAATTATAGCACTTGTAGCCATCTAGTAAAAAATGTTTTGTTTGTTTGTAAGTATAAACTTTCTGGCGTCAACTCAACCTACAGCTTAAGCGTTTGTAATAAGCGATCGCGAGTGCTTATCGTGAAGACAGCGTAACGGCGAGCGTGCTATTAATTGGAATCTTGAGACTGTCCACATTGTTTACAATACGGTAAATACTTATAAGTCATACTGTGACAATTATGACATTCAGCGTATTGATAGAAACCACAGTGGGGACAGTAGGCATCATGGGTCGGAATTTTATTAGCACACCGGATACATCGTAATTTTTGAACTCGCCTAGCTGCTTGTACTTTGGGATTAAAGACAACTTTTTGGAAAAACTTGATAATGCCAAACCCAATCAGAGGAATTAGTAATATATAAGCATAACTGACCAGAAAAACGAGTCCGCCTAAAAGGGTGCTAATGATATCAAAGATAACTTGAAAGATTGCACCAAATTGCAAAAACTCAAATATCTTAAAAATCAAGGGTACAAAAAAGACGACTGACAAATGCCAGCTAATTAGAGCAATAAGTCCATATCCTTTTCGTTGAGCAAAATTGTCAACCGATAAAGAAAGGAAAATTAGCGGTAACAGGAAAAGCGCTTGAAAGCCGAATTGGATGCTCGGATACCAAAAGGATGCCCGCTGGTAGGCGTTTTCAATGGATTGAAATGTCCTGTTATTATTCAAAAAGTTAATGAAAGCTAAACTTTCCGGTTTTGCCTTCAGTTGATTTTTAAGCTGAGCAATTTCCTGTTTAATCCTAGCAATATTGCGGTTATTTTGTTCGAGTTGCTGTTTGGCTTTCTCCGCCTCGACTAGATTAATAGATTGCTCACGAGGCTGACCTGCTATTTTTTCCAATAGAGTTGAGTCATATTGCTCACGAATACTGCGATTCGTTTGTTCAAGCTGGCTTATTTCTTCTTGTTTCTGATCAATAGCCGCTATAATTTGCTGATTTTCAGGATTATTGAGTTGATCTTTGTAACTGCCGTATTCTAAGCAGGTTTGAGACACTGTGCCTAGATGTCCAACCGCTGCTTGTTGATAGGTTTGCTGAAAATTAGATTGATAGTTTATTGCCGATATCACTGAGGACTGGATAATCTCATAATCTTTATCTGAAGTTGTTTGGGTTTGGTAATTTTTCCACTCAGAATAACATGGATAAGCCGATGAAGGGTTAATATACCATTGGCTAATATCATTCAGTCCGGTAAAAACATTGACTAAAATAAAAATATCAATCAGGATAATAACAATCAAACTTACCTTGTTCAGAGGTTCATCTTTGATTGTCCTTGATCTTCTAAAAAACCGATTCAACAGACGGCGTATTTGGGTAAGCATAGTGTTTTTTCGTAAGCTGTCCGGTATTTGATAATTGGTTAGCTGTTTACATGGGATGCAAAATCTACCCTTCCTCTCCGGACACAAATTTGTCGGATTCCCAGTCAACCTCAGTACAACGACAAAATTTATATCTGGAGCAGTCTGCGGTTAAGGAGTTATAGTGTTATGAAACGATGGATTGTGCTGATAATAGTCGGTTGTTTGGGTAGCGTAACGGCGTTGGAAATGGCTTTAGCTAATCCATCGCCAGATAAGAGAAACGAGAATCACGTCTACGCTATAACTCAAAACTCAACACTTAAACTTGATCAGGTTTGGGAGTTGATTGAAAATGCTGGTGCTTCAGCTAAGGTGAATCAGTCTGATCAGGCTACCCTACTCTGATCACAAGCCTTTGAACTGGCGCAAACCCTGGAGGAACAAACAAGCCTTAGACTATGCCCAGAACTTAGAACTTGATGCCGCTAAATATCGAGCCTTGGTAGAAATTATAACCGGATATGCCCGTCAAGGACAATTTGCACAGGCAATTTCTCTTAGCCAAACTCTGGAAGCGGATAGCTATCAGCAATACCTGGCTCAATCTGCTATTTTAGCGGCTTATGTCCAGCGCCATGAATACGAATCCGCATTAGGATTTGTCGAGGGAATACCTAATACTGATAATCAAGATAGCATCGCGCGATCGCTAGCTGAAGCGGCGTGGCGTTCCGGACGCTATGATATTGCTTTAGAAAAAGGAAGACCAGGTAAAAACGTTACATATAATTGCTCGTTATGGAATAAAAATGGGTCAAACTAATCAAGCAGTTTCCTCACTCAATCAAGCGCTTTCTATTGCCAAAACGATTGAATCAATTTCTGTGGTTCCAGAACGGAGTCTATTTTGGCTACTGGCTCAAAAATATGCGATCGCAGGTCATCAGCCCAAAGCCCTAGAAACCTTATCCCAAGCCAGACAGATAGCCTCTACCATTGAGAACGAACAGACCCGACAACAAGCCCTAGCCGGGATTATCCAGCAACAAGAGGGATGGTAGGACGTAGATGATCATGCATTAAACAAACGCCTAGGAGAAGATAGTAGGGGCACCATCCTTGCGCCCAGAAAATAGCTGTACCTATCCTAAAGGTTCTGGAATTAGACCTGGCATATCTGTAAGGATGATATATATTTGTATGCCAAAAACAAGGGGCAGATATAAGTGATTGATATTCTGTGGCTCCTCGTCTGTTCTGGCTTGGTATTCCTGATGCAACCGGGGTTTATGTGCCTAGAGTCAGGGCTGACGCGATCGAAAAATAGTATCAATGTTGCCATTAAAAACTTAGCCGACTTGGGCATATCTATCGCCTTATTTTGGGCGTTCGGATATGCTTTTATGTTTGGCACTTCACTGATGGGGTGGATTGGCTCAACTGATTTCTTTGTTCACGTTGAAGCTACACCCCGACTGGCGGCGTTCTTTTTATTCCAAGCCATGTTTTGCAGCACAGCCACCACCATTGTCTCCGGGGCGGTGGCAGAACGGATAAAGTTTCGGGCTTACCTGATCTTAGCGGGTTTGGTGTCTGGTCTGATTTATCCCCTGTTTGGACATTGGGCGTGGAATGGGATTGATTTAGATGTATCAGTGGGTTGGTTAGAACAGTTAGGCTTTGTCGATTTTGCGGGTTCTACAGTGGTTCACAGTTTGGGGGGATGGGTATCCCTCGCCAGTCTGATGATTATCGGATCACGCACCGGGCGATTTCCGAATCATCAACCGCCCCGAAAAATCCACGGTTCTAATTTACCCCTTTCGGTTTTAGGTGCGATGCTATTGTGGATTGGCTGGTTGGGGTTCAATGGGGGCAGCACATTGAGCATAAATGAGCAGGTTCCTAGCATTATCGTCCATACTGTGCTAGCGGGTACTGCCGGAATGATGGCAGCGGGAATGCTGAGTTGGTATCGGTGTCAACTTCCGGAAGTCGAATCCCTAATCAATGGTTCTTTAGCTGGACTCGTCTCGATTACCGCCTCTTGTCATGTTGTCACTTCTCCCGCATCCGTGATTATTGGGGCGGTTGGCGGGATTATTGCTATCTGGATGTCGAATTGCTTGGAACGGTGGCGGATTGATGATGCGGTAGATGCTATACCTGTGCATTTGGGTGGGGGGATTTGGGGAACATTAGCCGTGGCGTTGTTTGGTCAACCCGAATTAGTGGATACGGGTTTGAATCCAGTGCTTCAGCTTGGTGTACAAGGAATCGGAATTGTCAGTTGTGGCATCTGGGCATTTGGTTTAACCTATCTCCTCTTATTCATCAGCAATCGTATCTTACCCCTGCGAGTGACTGTTGAGGCGGAACAGATGGGTTTAAATGTGTCCGAACATCGCGCCAAAACTGAGATTTATGACCTGTTTCAGGTGATGGAAGCCCAAGCTAAGACTCAGGATTTAAGCTTACGAGTTCCTGTGGAACCGTTTACCCAAGTCGGTCAAATTGCCCAGCGTTATAACCAGGTGATGGATGCGTTAGAAGAGGCTTTAACGCGCACGGATGCCATTGTAAAAACGGCAATGGATGCAATTATTACCTTTACCAAACCCCAACTCAAAATTGTTACCGCCAATCCAAGTGCCAAAGAGATATTTGGGTATTCCATCAACGAATTCATCAGCATGGATATTCATCAGCTATTGGATTGGTCAACACCCGCCGCTGATGATACAGATATAGGAATGGAACGGTTATTAAAAGTGGGCAGACATGAGATTATTGGCTGTCGCGTTGATGGATCTCGCTTTCCCCTAGAAGCAACGGTTGTGGAGACTAAATCGGGTCAGGATTGTTTTTATACGGGTACATTTCGCGATATTTCTGAACGCAAACAAGCCCAAGCGGATTTGTTTCGGGCAAATCAGGAAATTACTAAGCTTAATGAACGTCTCAAGGCAGAAAATCTGCGATTGAGTGCTGAACTTGAGATTACCCGTCGCCTGCAACAGATGCTGCTTCCTAAAGAGGCAGAATTGAATCAAATTACTGACTTAGAGATTGCTGGGTTTATGGAACCGGCGGCGGAAGTGGGTGGGGATTATTATGATATTTTACCGTATCGCGATCGCGTCCAAATTAGTATTGGTGATGTAACCGGACATGGCTTAGAAAGCGGGGTATTAAGCTTAATGGTACAAACCGCTGTCCGCACCCTCTTAGAAAGTAACCAAACTGACCCCAAGCAATTTTTAGATATCCTCAATCGCACCATTTATCAAAACGTCCAGCGGATGAACTCCGACAAAAATATGACTCTAGCTTTACTGGACTATCAAAAAGGCATCCTCAATTTGAGCGGACAACATGAAGAGATGATTGTCGTGCGGATTGGAGGTCATATTGAGCGAATTGATACCATTGATCTAGGATTTCCCATTGGTTTAGATGCTGATATTGCTGATTTCGTGGCACATCTTCAAGTCCAGTTAAATCCGGGAGATACTGTTGTCCTATACACCGATGGGATTCCCGAGGCAGAAAATGCCCAAGGTGTACAATATGGCATTGAACGCCTGTGTCAGATTCTCAGTCAGAATTGGCAACGATCTGCTGTTGAAATTCGGCAAGCCGTTATTGATGACCTACGCCAGCATATTGAAGCACAACAACTCTACGATGATATCACTTTACTCGTGATTAAACAAAGAAAATTTTTTATGTAGGGGCGGGTTTCACTATTATCATTTCTTACCTTACCCATAATTAACTAAACCCGCCCCGACTGAGTGAGATAGTTTTGGATTTTAATGACCTGTTCCCTGTTCCCTATTCCTTGACAAACGACAAATGACGAATGACAAATGACAAATAACCGATGGCTTGCGTTTCGTTCTGCCCTAAAAACTCGTATTTTTCCTTATTTTGCCGCCTCATTAACGGTGGTCATTCTGCTCACCGTAGTTTGGGGCTTTGAACGAGCTGAACGCCAACGGTTTTCGGAACAACAACGTTCGGATGTTCTCAATCAACTGAGTGCAGCTAGAGCCCGCTTAGAAGCCGCCTTAAACCAGCGACTTTTTCTCACAAGGGGGCTAATCGCTTATGTGTCCACGATTAACCCTGACATTACCCAAAACGAATTTGAGCGTCTCTCCAGCGTCCTCATCGAAGAGCAACAGGGAATTGAATTCTTAGCCCTATATAAAGATAACATTGTCAGTCATATCTATCCATTAGCAGGCAATGAAGCCGCGATTGGGTTTAACCCGATGAATATTCCTGAAGAACGAGAAGCCATTGAGAGAGCCATTCAAAATCGACAAACCGTTTTTGCCGGTCCGTTGAAGTTAGAGCCCAAAGGGAATTGGGGATTTATTAGTCGAACTCCCATATTTCTTACTCCCTCAAATAAAACCCCCCAAAGTGGTCGCTATTGGGGTCTAGTGGGTATTGGTTTTGACCAAAATACTCTATTTAAAGAAGCCGGATTACTCAATCAGTCCACTCAACTCAAGTATGCAATTCGTGGCAAAGATGGATTGGGTGAAACGGGAGAATTATTTTTCGGCGATGGGGGTATTTTTCAACAAAATCCCGTCAGTTTAGAGGTGACGTTACCAAACGGATTATGGCAATTAGCGGCAATTCCCGTCAACGGATGGTCATCAACAGCACCCATTTCTAAATGGTTGTGGATAGGGGGCGGATTATCAGCACTATTAGCTGGGGTGTTAGTTTACATATTAGTCAGTGAGCCAGTGCGACTGCAAAAAGCGATACAACGAGCGACTATCGCATTGCGTCGCAGTCAAGATGCACTTCAATACGCCAATGAAGAATTAGAAACTAGAGTAGAAGAACGCACGGCTCAATTAGCTCAAGCGAATCAGGAAATTACCCTGCTCAATAGTCGCCTAAAAGCCGAAAATCTGCGGCTGAGTGCTGAAGTTGAGGTAACTCGTCGTCTGCAACAGATGATGTTACCTAAACAGGAGGAACTGAATCAGATTGCTGAATTAGACATCGCTGGCTTTATGGAACCCGCCACTGAAGTTGGCGGCGACTATTATGATGTCCTGCAAAATAATGGTCATGTCACTATTGGTATTGGCGATGTCACGGGACATGGGTTAGAAAGTGGAGTTTTGATGATTATGGTGCAAACGGCGGTGAGAACGTTATTGGAAGGAGTTAAAACGGATTCAAAGCAATTTTTAACTATCCTGAATCGGACAATTTATCATAACATCCAGCGAATGAAATGCGAGAAAAATCTCACCCTTTCTATCCTAGATTATCACCAATATAAACTCCGCTTGAGTGGACAACATGAAGAGATGATTGTCGTGCGTTATGGTGGCAGAATTGAGCGAATTGATACCATCGATTTAGGCTTTCCCATTGGTCTAGTCGCTGATATTGCTGATTTTGTCGCTGATGCGGAAATCCAGTTACATCCCGGAGATGTAGTTGTTCTCTATACCGATGGAATTCCCGAAGCCGAAAATTCTCAAGGGGTACAGTACGGTATCGAGCGTCTGTGTCAGATTCTCAGTGACAACTGGCGACAGTCAGCCCGTGAAATTCGCCAAGCCGTGATTGAGGATGTGCGGCGACATATTGAGTCACAAAAGGTTTATGATGATATAACGCTGTTAGTGATTAAACCCAAACCATCGTTGCTGCACGATCGCTCCGGCGTCGCATCAATTAAACAGGATGGTTAGGGAATAGGGGACTGGGAAAAAGGTGACGGCTGACTTTGACAAGTTATTATTGTTTTCTTTGGCACTCCTCAAACAGACTACCGACAAACGCGATATGACTCAGATCTTTGGAGATTTCAACGAGCAGCTACCTCCCAGTGAGGAATACCTGGTTATCCAATTTTCACCCAGCTCGATTCCATTAAAGCAGCGCTGGCGGAATAATGGCTTATCTGCCGATTTCATGGCTGACTATGTGGTAACATTTTTTCCGACCAACCAAGAGGATACGAATGCTACAGCTCAACAAGTGGAGATTAAGAGTGCTGTGAGTTACATTGCCAATGAGCTGTTAGAGAACGCCATGAAGTTTAACGATGATACCTCACCGCAACCCATTAGCATCGCCTTACACCTGTATAACGACAGCTTAGTCTTCTTGACAAAAAATACAGTTCCTTCCCTAATTCTGGATGATTTTCAGGCGTATCTCCAGCAATTGACGACATCAGACCCCCAAGAGTTGTATATTCATCAGTTAGAACAAAATGCAGCAGACGAAACCAGTACGGCTTCTCGCTTAGGATTTTTAACCATGATTAATGACTACATGGCAACCATCGGCTGGAAGTTTGAAACCCTGGCAAAGACGCCACCTATTACCACCGTCACCACAATGGTGCGATTGACGGTATGAAGCGTCAGTGCCGTAGTCAAACAAAACGGTAAACATGAATTCAAAATTTAAAATCCAAAACGAGGTAAATTTTATAACTTACGGTTCGTGGTTTTGAGCCACGACATTAGACATCTCCGATAATTCATCTGAAACCATTGTCAAACAGTGGTTAAATCTTAATTTATAGAGATGTCTATGATTAAATTTGTTTATTTAATCAGCTTTTGAGAAAGCCATAATTTTGTCAAGGAGGGGAAAAATGGAAGTTAAAAGTGATACGTATAGTGTATTGTATGATCAAGAAAATTCAACCGTTTATTGGAAAGGTTCCCTACGGCTAAGTGGCACCGAAGAATATGCACCAATTATAGATTTACTCGATCAAGCCATAGAGAGCCAGCCCTCTATTCTGACGCTCAATTTACGAGATCTGCAATTTCTCAACAGTTCGGGGATTAGCATGTTGTCGAAATTTGCGATTAAAGTTAGACAAAAAAAGACGATTAAAATGATTGTACAAGGCTCTCAGAACATTCCTTGGCAAGGTAAGTCATTAAAAAACTTACAGCGACTCATGCCAAGTTTGACTCTAGAAGTTGAGTAGCGTATAAGGCAATAATAAATTAAAATCCCTTGTCGCAAAGCTTGCGTCCTGATTAAGGGGTGTTGGGAAACTTTTTCAATCTCGTAGGGTGGGTTAGGCGGGAACTTAATTCAGGCGATAATCCTTCAATGAACTATCCGCCGTAACCCACCGATATTCAGGCAAGAAGTGTTTCACCCTCATTCCCTAACCCCTTCTCCCACCCTTAATTAGGGCGGGTTGTGTTGCTCAGTTATTGGCGGGTAAGCTAACTTGAGTCGCTAAACCCGCCCCTACCATTAACTCAAAACTAACAAGCTTTTCCATCACCAATCCCCCATGAAAGTTATCGGGTTTGAAAAATGTTTTGAACCATCGCCTTATCTAAACTTGCCGCCACTTGATCCAATTCAGTAATCTCACCAGCACTTAACTGCCATCCCAACGCACCAATATTCTCCTGTGCCTGTTTCATCGTCTTTGCACCAGGGATAGGAATAGTGCCTTTACAAATACACCAATTAATCGCCACTTGCGCCATAGTTTTCTCTTTGGAGGACGCGATTTCTCGTAAACATGCCAAAAGCGGCTGGATTCCGGGTAATAACTGCTTAAATAATAAACGGCGTAACCCTTTCGGGAATGAACCTTTCTCAGAATACTTTCCCGTCAACAGTCCTAAAGCTAGAGGACTATAGGCAATCAGTTGAATTCCCAATTGATCACAAACGTCTTTGATACCCAATTCGGTAACAGAATAAGTAGACAATAGTGAATACTGGACTTGTAGCGTAGCAATCGGAACCCCTCGCTGTTTAAATTTGGGATAAATTTCTTGGAGTCGTTTGGGTCCATAATTAGAGAGTCCAACACCCTTAACCAGTCCTTTTTCGTAGAGATCAGCCAAACCATCCAAAAGCCGTTCTTCTTGCCACGGTGCATAATTAGCAGTAGACCAATGCATCTGTGCCAAATCAACATTTCGTCCCAATCGTCGCGCCGAGGCTTGACAGGCGGATACCATTGAGCCGCGTGTTAATCGCCAGGGATAGGCGGCTAGCTTGGTGGCAATGCAAATGTTCTCTTGGTTTATACCAGAATAGTCGCTAGAGAATCGTCCCAGGAGTTGCTCACTGCGTCCATTCAGTCTGCCTGTTCCATAAGAATCACCGGTATCAAATAAGGTGACGCCGTTGCTTACACACAGATTAAAGACAGCTTGCAACTCGTCATCCATGCTTTCGTCGTACCCCCAGAGTAGTCGGTTTCCCCACGCCCACGTTCCGCAGCCCATGGTAGGAAGGGAGAGTTTTTGGCTAGTCTGCATAATCCTACAGAATGTCATTCAATCTGTGAAATCTGTGTTATCACCAAGATGAACAAGTACGTCAGCAGCAAGCCTAGATATAAACCTTTCTGCCTAGACTTGCTGATGTCTTATGTAACGGTTTAGAACAAATCGCCAAATTCTGCCTTCAAATCCCGCTCCATCAATGCTTCTACAGCCTCTTGGGGCGTAATTTTATGGTTGAGTAGGCGATAAACTTGCCGACAGATGGGGATGGGTATCTGCTCTCGATTGGCAATTTTAACCAATACGTTGGCTGTATTTACCCCTTCAGCCGTACTTTGTAATTCTTCGAGAATTTGCTCCAATTTTTTCCCCTGGGCTAAACCGTAACCGACGCGATAATTACGGCTGAGTATACTGCTGCAAGTCGCTAGCATATCGCCCAAACCTGATAATCCGAAGAAGGTTTCCGTTTGTCCGCCTAAGTGAGTCCCGACCCGAAGGATTTCAGTTAACGCACGGGTAATTAGGGCAGATTTGGCATTAGTACCCAATTTTAAACCATCACAAACCCCAACCGCGATCGCAATCACGTTTTTCAGAGTTCCTCCGAGTTCTGTGCCAAGGGGATCTGGACTGGTGTACACTCGGAAGAGACTGGAGGAAAATACTGTTTGCACTTCCTCTGCGGCTGCCATATCTGTACTCGACACCACTGTGGCGGCGGGGAGTTCTTGCTCAATTTCTTTGGAGAGATTGGGACCCGAAAGTACCACAATCGGATGGTTGGGAAAGTCGGCTTCCCAGATTTGAGAAGGGGTACGAGTTGTCTCTGGGTCTAATCCCTTGGTGGCGGTAATAATTGTCACATAATCCGGCAAACCAATCTCTTGAATCTTAGCCGCCGTCATCGCCACCCCTTTCATCGGAATTGCGGAGACTAGCATATCAATGTCCGTTAATACCTCTTCTAGAGATTCCTCGCTGCTGCGAGACCACAGTCGAACTTGATGATTCTTATGTCTGGCAATTGTTGCCAACGCTTTACCCCAAGCACCAGCGCCGAGAATGGCGAGGGTGGCTTCTGGCGCCGGTCTCCGGTGGGACTGTGCATGAGCCTGATTGGTTTGTGAGGTTGTATCAGCTTGAGATGAGCTGGATTGAGAATTTGAGAGATTGCTCACCATAGATCTTATATTTTGAACTCAATAATTTTGGTCAAGTTAAGGGTCAAAGGCAAAAGAAGATGATCAGTTCTTTTGCCTTTGCTGATATGATTAACTCACTGGTTGTGTTTCTTTCTGAGTCGCCATCACGTAATCTGGAATACAATTGGCTTCCATGAAAGCGCGATAGTCCTCAACTTGGCGATCGCACTCCGCCGAACTCCAGCCGCCATATCGAGACAGGGTGTCCGTCAAAACGGGCAGAATATCAAAGCCATAGTTGGTATGCATGGCTAGGCTAGTCCGGCGACGGGCAATATCTACCAACGTCCGCGCAAATTCCGACTGCACCGCATAAACAATCTGGGCTTTAATATCGGGCAATTTGGGGGTAATCGCTTGTGCCAATTCCGGTTCTTCGTCGGTTAAGGCTAAAATATCCAACGCCTTAGCACCATAGATGTCAAACAGGTGATGGATTGTCGCCAAGGGTAATGTGGTGCGATAGTCTTGCAGCGCTTTTTCTAGACGCGGATCACTGGGTAAAATGGCTCCCGGTAAGGGTTTCTTGTCGGTGGGACAAGGGGGGGCGGAGCGTCCCAACTTGCGATAGACTTTATTCACCATTTCCTCACCCACTTGGCGATAGGTGGTGATTTTGCCGCCAATTAGAGAAATCAGATTACTCACACCCTCTGGGGTATGGTCATAGAGAATATGGCTGCGGGTGACACTTCCCGGTTTCTTCCCTTCTGCATTGGGCAAAGGACGCACTCCAGCATAAGTAAATTTCACATCTTGGCGGGACAATTGGGCAGTGGGCATAATTCGATTGGTTTCGGTGAGTAAATAATCAATTTCCTCGTCGTCTGCCTTAATTGAGTCAAGAGGACCTTGATGTCGCAAATCAGTCGTGCCAATCAGATACATGCCCAACCATGGCACAATAAAAAACGGACGACCATCCGTTTTGGCTTCTACATACAAGGTTGTTTCCGGTGCGCCAGGGAAGGGAGGGACAATGATGTGACTTCCCTTGGTCGGACCGAGTTTTTTATCCTTACCGATGGGCGCTGATTGTCCATTTTTCACCCCAGACTGACAAACCTGATCCACCCAGGGACCGGCTGTATTCACAACCACGGCGCGATCGCTCCCTTGGACGGTGAATTCTTCGCCAGTTAAGGCATCTTTGCCAATAATGCTGGCGATGCGACCATCTTGGCGCTGTAACTTGGTAACTTCTGCATAGTTGAGAACCGTTGCTCCCGCTTGTTCAGCACAGATAATATTTTCTAATGCCAAACGCTCCGCATAGGCCACCTGACCGTCATAATACTGCGCTCCACCGACTAAACCATCGGGATCGATATGGCGAAATAGCTGCTTAAACTTCTGTTTGGGCAGCATCCGGTGGGGGGGCAGGGTTTTCTCGAAGCTCAAGATGTCATAGAGCAGCATCCCGGCTTGAATTTTCCAATAGGGACGAGAGCGATCGCTGTAGATCGGAATCGTCAGCATTAGGGGCTTGACTAAGTGGGGGGCTGTATGCAGGAGAATTTCTCGCTCCCGTAACGATTCCCGCACTAGGGCAAATTCAAAATATTCTAAATAGCGCAAGCCACCGTGAACTAATCGCGTTGACCAACTGGTTGTACCGCCGCAGAAGTCAGCCTTCTCCAGCAAAATCGTTTTAAGACCTCGCAGAGCCGCGTCTCTGACGACGCCAGCACCGTTAATGCCACCTCCAATGACAATTAAATCGTAGGTTTGGCTCTGGATGGTTTGAAAATCACGCATGATCCAGTTTGAGTAACATCTAACTTCCACAGTAGTCGCGACGGCGGCAAATTAGTAATCGATAAGGGCGACAAGGAGACACGAGAAGGGAGACTAGGAGGACAAGAACATTAATTCAAAAACTCAACACTTTCTCCCCCTCCCCTGCACCCAGACGTGCCGTGGCACGTCTGGAACATCAGCTTAAACAGCTACTGCTTCCTGTTGCTTCGCTGTCTGATGTTTGGTTTTCTCAAACATTTCAAACAAGTGATCTGCCCAGCACTGAATGTCGTATTTGGTTACGATGTCATACATTTTCGCCATTCGTTCCTTTTGCTCCTCAGGAGACATAGCCAGCGCTTGATCAATCGATTCATCCATGCGATCCATGGAGTAAGGGTTGGTCAAAATGGCATCCGGGAGTTCGACGGCTGCACCGACAAATTCGGAAAGGACTAATACACCTTCTTGTTTCTCGTGAGTGATGATATATTCCTTCGCTACCAGGTTTAAACCATCTCTCAATGGTGTTGTCCAGCAGATATCTGCGGCTTTGTAGTAACAGAGCAAGTCCGGTAAAGGAACGGGTTGGGTATATAGCATAATCGGTAGCCAGTCTAAGTTCCCATACCGCCCGTTAATTTTTCCAGCTAACTGCTCAATCTGAGTTTGGGCAGTTTTGTAAACACGCATTCCAGACGCCGACGCCACACAGGTGACCAGCATGTTAATTTTGCCATGCAAGTCGGGACGACGCTCTAACAGGCGTCCATAAGCTTCTAGCTTCTCACGAGTGCCTTTCACATAGTCCACTCGTCCGGCTGAGATAATTAACTTGCGATCGCCTAAGCTTTCTTTAATTTCCGCAAACCGTTTTTGCGTTTCTGGCTTATGCAGGATAGAGAGAATTTGTTGAGGATTAGCTCCAACGGGGAATGGATCAATGTTAACTAACTGATCCTTGTATCGTAGCTGGGTGGTCATTTCTGGCTCAGCTAATGCGATTCCCGTAGAAGTAATATGCTCAGGTACGGGTTCTTTCTTGACAATTTCCACCGGGCGCAGACTGCGAGCCACATTGACGAAATTCTCTGAATAGCGCGGAATATGGAAGCCGACGATATCGCAGCAGAGTAAACTATCGGTAATTTCTTCCCGCCAAGGTAAGATATTGAAAATATCCACAGCGGGGAAGGGAGTGTGGTGGAAGAAGGCAATCCGAGCATTTGGCTTTAGCTGCCGGATGTAGTAGGGCACTAACCATAGATTGTAGTCATGCACCCAAATTAGAGCATCATCTGCCGCTTCGTCACAGGCGGCTTCTGCAAACAGGCGGTTAATCGTGTGAAAGTTTTCCCAATCTGAGGTTTCGTAAGTGAAGTGATAGGGAAATGAATGCAGAATGGGCCAAAATGCTTCTTTCGAGGTGATGTGATAGAAATGCTTGACTTGATCTGCAGATAGGGGAATCCGGCGAACGTTGTAGTTGGCTTCACCTTCTACAACAATCCGCTGTTCAAAGTTAGCTTTCTGCTTAGCATTCACCTGTTTCCAAGCAATCCAGGTGCCTTGATTGACGCCGGCAAAGAAGCTTTTCAGGGTTGGCACAATCCCATTGGGGCTTTTCTTTGCCCGATAATGCACTTTGCCATTTTCCACGATCTCATCATAAGGTTCGCGGTGATAAAGGATAACGAGTGATGATTTCATGCAACTACCTCCAGGTGTTTACCATTAAAATTGGTACTATTCCCGATCCCAATGCAACTTGGATGGGAATATAATTTGATAGCTTCGATAAATTTAGGGTTGTCGAGTGTCCACAGTTATGATTTTCCCTTTTGACTTCCTACTTACTCTAATGAGTATCTACTCAAAAATGACTCAATCGTTGGCTGGAAAACCCAGTCAGTCAATATTCTCCTGATGGGAAGTCAAGATTGAACGCATTATATCAAGTCCGGTGAATTGCCCATAATAACAATGCTTTAACCGCAAGGGTTTCGGGCTTTTTTATTAAGGGTGATGGGTCCGGACATCATATTACCCGTGTTACTTATATTACCAACAATGATGTTTTTGAAGGTTGCAATAGATAAGGTCAGGGTTGTAATATCTGATCGCTGTAGCATTGCCGATATTGGTTTAACCCAGGCTGTTGCTGATTGCAATCCCCTAAAATCCACCGATTTAGAGCGATGGCAACTCGTTGAAACAGATTGGAAGTCATTATTAGATCGAAAATACTCTCAACAGTCTAGTTTTGATGACAAAACCGCCAATGTACGGACTATGTTGGCTATGCCATCAAATCCTAGGGGAATTGTGTTCAACCTCGATTAGTATTTGCCGTACTCAGTACTCTGCCCATAGGACTAACGCCGTAGCAGGTTGGCAAGAGTTTACTTGAGCCCAAGCTAACAACAAAACTGGGATACCTCAGAATTCAACAATAGTCTGACATCCAGTGGACAAGGATTCATCACTTACACTCTGGTTATGGATGATATCTGCCACCGGCAGGTTTCCTTATCGAACAGCTATCTGTAGCTACTATACTATAAAAGTATAAAAAAGTGTAAATTTTAGTAAAATTTAGCAGCATGCTTTGTCCCACATTGTTAGCGATGCAGGGAGACGAGGGAGATGAGGAAGCAAATGACGAATGACATAAGACGAATGACATAAGACAATTAAACTATCCCCGATCGCAACGCCACCACAGCCGCTTGTACCCGGTCATCTACCGAAAGTTTGTTCATGATCCCGCGTACATGGGTTTTAACGGTATTGGCGCTGAGGTAGAGTTTAGCGGCAATCTCTGGATTACTATTGCCTTCTACGATCAGTTTTAAGACTTCTAGCTCCCGTTGTGACAAATTGGAAACATTGCCTGTGGGAGAAGGGGGAGACAGATGCTTGAGAACTTGACGACCAATTTGAGGATCGAGGTACGTTGCACCTTCAGCCGCCGCTGCGATCGCCTGGAGTAATCGTTCTACACTTGATCCTTTAACACAATAGGCATCAGCACCGCTAGAAAGTGAGGCAATAATTTCGCGATCGGTGGTATGAGAGGTGAGGATGACCACTCTCACCTCAGGGAGTTCTGCTTTAATTTGCTGAGTAGCAGCAATCCCATCTAAACGCGGCAAACCAATATCCATGACCACAATATCAGGTTTGAGTTGTTTGGTGATTTCAATGCCCATGTAACCATCTTCCGCTTGTCCCACCAGTTCAAGCTGGGGGTTAGTGGATAAGGATTGTTCTAAGCCAAGCTGCATCATGGGATCATCTTCCACAATCACAACTCGCAGGGGTGTGGAACTTGTTGGGGAATTCGTCGGGGAGGGGAGTTCTGAGGACATGATTCGTACCAAAGCAGAGCGATCGCACTTTTGTATTGTACAAAGATTGTGTCCCCTAGATGGATAGTCAGGATTCAATCAAT
>NZ_JBKHHI010000049.1:0-24479 GCF_046539235.1 Coleofasciculus sp. | reverse complement strand
ATCAACCAGAGTACGGGGACGAGAAATCCCAAAATAGCGTAGCGTATAAAAGCCCAAAACCGTTAGCGCGATCGCACTCATCGCTGAGGGAAGTCGCACCGCCCATTCATTCACGCCAATCAGGTGATAGCCGATCGCCATTAACCAGTAGACTAAGGGCGGTTTATCAAACCGAGTCTCCCCATTAAAATACGGCGTAATCCAGTCTCCTGTCACCGTCATCTGGCGGGCGGCTTCCGCGAATAACGGTTCAGTTTCATCAACTAAACCCGTACTGCCTAAGTGCCATAAAAACGCCACCCAGCAAATCGCCGCTAACCCTAAAACCGAGTACATCCACAAACGAGTTGGATGCTTTTCCCAAACATTCCACCACTTTGTCACTGGTTGAGCGATCCTATCCTTAGATTCAACTTCCACTACTTTGTCACGAAAGGGCAACATTAACTCTCAACGTCTCCAACTTAATTTAGCTGGAGTCGCGATCGCAATATACCCCTTCCCTGACTGGGACAACCCCGTCAAGTTCCTGATCCAACCGTGTAGAGACGTTGTATGCAACGTCTGGTACAAAACCTAATACGGTTGTAAGACTAACTCCCATTCGCCTGTCTTTTTATTCCAGACGGGTACAGGCGTCTCCCCAATCACATAAGGTCCCCAATATAAACGAGAGCCATCTTGGGCGAATGCCACAACAATATCTCCGTTTTCCAGAATCAGATCATCTTGGGGAAGAGAAAGAATCAGCCCTTGGCTTCCTCCTTCCATAGGGGAAAAATCCCAGTGGGCGGGTTTGGCGTTAGCCTTTGAATCCGTTTGACGTTCTAGCAGCGCCACCCGCACCGGATGTTCTGTGGAATTACTAACTCGCAATCCTCCTTTTTGCGCCGCTAGTGCAACGGGATCAAGGGGGGGAGAGGGTGAAGCCTCTGGCGGCGGTAACGGTGAGGAGAGTGGTGATAGGGCTGGTGATAAGGGTTGAGCTGTTTCCACCTCAGGAACCTCTGGTGATTTGCTCACAGAGGGTAATGATGCTGTATCCGATGATTGGGGTTCTATCCAAACCTTGAACTCAAATAATCCCAGTCCTAGTCCAGCCATACCTAAGAGGAGTACGATGATAAATACTGGATATAGCATATAGTTTAGTCGTTTCATTCGTTTTGAGGGGATTGACTCTGCACCACTGCGTCTGTGGGGGGTGCTAACAAAATGAATTGCCAGCCCCTACTCTCATTGAAACAAGCTTGACCGAAACCGTGTTATTTTGCACAAAAGGTTAAGTGGTTAAGGTCTGTGTGTGGTTGCTTTCTGGTTGATCGATGCAAAATACTCGTCTTAATACTCTCGTCGATGTGATCTTGGCAAGGTTAGCCCAGTGGTTTACCAATCCCTGGCGACGCCTGTCCATAATTTTGCTGGGTTTACTGTCAGGCATTTTCCTCGGTAGTGCTATCTCAACGACAGCCGGACAAACCGCTGATTGGGATGTGATTGCGGCTGGGATTTTAATTATTTTCACGGAAACAGTGAGCCGGATTGTTTATGGTAGAAACCGCCAGCGTTTGCCTTCTGTGAGCAGAGCGTCTCGATTCTCATGGTTCCTTGAAACAGTGAATGCGCTAAAAATTGGTTTGGTTTATAGCATGTTTTTGGAAGCGTTTAAACTGGGATCATAGTCATTTGTCATTTGTCATTTTTCCTTCGTTGGATTATCAGGTCAGATATAATTATTAATTCTGCGTAGGGGCAGTTATTAAAGGACGAATAAATGTTTTGCTTCTGAATGAGCAATTTTGGGTGAGTGTAATTGAATCCAAACAGGTCGCTTATTCAGTAGAAGCGGGACTCGACCAACTTCTTGCCTATATGCTAGCAACTCCTCACCCGAAAAAACCTGTTTTTGGGATGATCACTTCCGGCGGTAGCTTTATGTTTATTAAGCTGGTTAAAGGTGAACCCCCACAGTATGCAACGTCTGATATTTTTGATATTCGTAATCGTGGCAATGAGTTATATAATGTTTTGAGTATTTTGAAACGCTTAGGTCAGATGAGCGGTTCGGCATTTAAACCTTAATGTCAATAATGGTGAAATCCTTGCCGTAGAGCGTTTAGCGAAGCCATGCCGCCGGTTTGCATCTTGCTCGCTACTAATACCCAATTTAAATGCATGACAGTTTATATATAATGACTGATAATAAAAGTTGGATTTGTTGATACGCTATAGGTGAGGAAGGGCGGGTTTTGTTGATAGGTTGTCGGTGACAAGCGAATTGAGTTCCTAAACCCGCCCCTACAATTGTAATTGTTCCTAAACCCGCCCCTAGACTAAGACTTATGACTCATCCTGTTTCCCCATCTCCCTCCCTCGGTGATATTCTTAACCAATGGCTAGCCGGAAAACCACCAAATTCATCGGCTTGGCAAAAATTAGTCGCAGCGGAATTAATACCGCCGGAACGGGCTAAAGCCTTTGGAATTACGCCAGATAACGTAGCGGAAAAACTACAGGCGCGATCGCGTCTTTTTGAATCCGTTTATTCTGATGTTCTCACTCTGCCCTATTTTGCCCCAAAAATCAAGGATAATCCAGAAAATTCAGAGTCGATTCAAACTAATATTATCCTATCTTTGTGGCGATTATGGATTCCGCTGGCGATACAATTGGCGGACTATAGAAAACAGTTAGGGTGTCCACTGATTCAAGGAATATTAGGCGGACAGGGAACAGGAAAAACCACATTGGCGGTGGTATTAAAATTAATTTTAGCCCAGTTAGGATATCGTACTCTTAGCCTTTCCATTGATGACCTTTATAAAACCTATCAAGAACGACAGCGCCTGCGAGAACACGATCCGCGTCTGATTTGGCGGGGTCCACCGGGAACCCATGATGTGGAGTTGGGGGTGCAGGTATTAGATGAGTTGCGATCGCAGAATTCCTCTGACTCTATTCTCATCCCCCGCTTTGATAAATCCGCTTGGGAAGGTGCAGGCGATCGCACGGATTTTGAACCTGTACAAAATACGGATATTGTGTTATTTGAAGGCTGGTTTGTCGGTGTGCGTCCCGTGGTGGCGACTGTGTTTTCGGGGGCGACTCCAGCACCTATTGAAACAGAGAGCGATCGCGCTTTTGCACGGGATATGAATGAACAACTTAAAGCCTATTTACCCTTATGGGAACGCTTAGATCGTTTAATCGTAGTTTATCCCATTGATTATCGCCTAAGTTTGCAGTGGCGGAGTCAGGCGGAGGCGGAAATGATGGCGACGGGTAAATTGGGGATGAATGATTCACAAATTCATGATTTTGTCAAGTATTTTTGGAAGGCATTGCATCCAGAATTATTTATTACACCATTAATTCACAATCCGGATTGGGTGGATTTAGTGATTGAAATTAATTCCGATCATACACCCGATCGGGTCTATAAACCTATCAATCGTTAAAATTTTATAGAGTAATCGCCACAGTCTTAAATTACGTCTTCAGCCTCGCGATTAAACGTATCACTGGTTAATTCGCTACCTGTTCCCGTATTAAAACTATTCGAGGAACGGGCATAGGTGAAACTTAAAGACGCGACGTCACTAGGTTGCCAAGTTAATTGCGCGATCGCAGCATAAGTATCATTGCCCAAAATCCCATTATCAGCTTCATTCGCATCGATCGCAACATACCCCAAGGCTAGATTAACAGACTCACCTAAGTCTTGAGAAATGCCAATTCTTGCCCCTTCTCCTTGACGGCGGATGGGATTCTCTCGCCCAAAGGTAGAAATGGAACCATCTCCACTCCCGCTAAATAGAGGATTGACGGTGGGGATTAAATCGCCTAATTAAAACTTAGCTAGTGTTGGTTAATTTTCTACTGAGGTGACGCACTTAATTTAGAGCAGCATTCCATCCAGAAACTGTAGGGGCGCACTGACGTGCGCCCATTGACGTGCGCCGGATTTAATCGTAAAATCTATTCCACAGTTTTAGCTGGTTAATACTATCTATAAAAACTGCCCCTACATTCGGAAAAAATTAGAATGTTTCGCCAGACGTTGTTCGCACAGTTCTAATAAAGATTCGGTAAATTGACACCTTTCCGGAAACTGAGTGCTGATGTAAATATGTCGCACTAAGGTTAAGGTTGTATAAGACTGAATCGCCGGACGAAGGGCTTCACCTGCAAGCTGAATAAATCTCTCGGCTAAAGCATTTTCTCGAGCCACTAATGCCTGTGGATTCCCCAATGTCCGCAAACTTTGCTCAGTGATATGTCCAATAAAGTTCCCAATATCTAAGCCAGGATTGCCTTGACAATATAAATCCAAATCTAGTAAATAAAGGCGAGTGTCATCGACAAGAATTTGGTCAGGATAAAAGTCGCGATGAATCCCTAAACATTGCGGTTCTGGGGTCATCGCCGCCACGCGATCGCACCCAGCTAAAACTTTCTCCAAACGGGTTTCCCACTGGGGTTTGAGTTGAGCTACTAGGGGGAGACGTTCGTGCAAAATTCGCAGTTCATCTGCCATTGTGTGGCGACGCTGGGGCGGAATGTTGGCTTGATGTAATTTATAGATGGCTTCTGCAATGCGTTTAGCTAAGAGAATTCCATTAGCTTGGGGAAGTAAGTTGGTGGCGGTTACTCCGGGTACTTTGCGCTGAAGCCACATCTGAAATTTGGGAATTACTCCGATGGGTTCGGGTATACTAATGCCATCGTTACTATTGTCTATAAATCCTCTATGCCAAAGGGCTTGGTTGAGTTGATAGCTTTTAATGTCTGTGCCTTTTGCCCGTACTTTACCGAGGAGGGTGATGGGAAAGGTGGAATGATTAGGATTTGTTAGATCATATTCTATTAAGCAGCGACGTCCGGGTTTGTGGCGAATGACGCGAATGGCACAAAGGTTGCTTTTTTGAAGGGGTTGTGGTAGGTTTTTGGCAAGTTCTTGCTGGACGGTGATTGGGTTAAGGGCTGCGGTAAGGAATGACAGGTTTGGATCGGTGGTGATGTTAAATGGATCGATTACGGGAATAGTCATGGAATTGACGATTTTAGATTGATGCTTCTGTTGGTTGATTTAAGTAAGGTTTAAGTCATGGGTGATGAGAAAGGTGGTGCGGTTTTTGGCTACGCTTTCTAGGGCGGTGTCGATTTACCACTCCCGGAGGTTCCCACCAGAGCCACTTGTTGTCCCGGTTTTACGTCTAATTCAATCCCTTTGAGTAAGGGATTATCGGTTTGATAAGCAAAGCTGACGCAATCAAATCGGACATATCCTTGAAATGGAGGCGCTGCAATTGCCAATGGGGAATCGCTAATCTCTGGTGTTTTATCTAAAATGTCTAAAACACGCTCCCCAGAGGTTACCGCTTTTGATAGTCGCCCGGTATATTTGGCGAAGTTTTGTATTGGTTTAAAGGCTTGTTTGAGATAGGTTAAGAAAACTAGAACATCTCCAGGGGTGAGATGATCTTGTAATGCTAACCTGGCACCGTACCACAAAACAATGGCTGTACCAATGGCAATGATTACATCGACAGTGCGTTCCAAGCTAGCGGATAAGCGTTGAGTTTTCACGCTTTCCTTGAGACTGCGGTGATTGGCTTGGGAGAAGACATTGGCGAAGGCGTCTTGCAGGGAAAGGGCTTGCACTAATTTAATCGCACTAATTGATTCGGCTAGAGTTGCGGCGACAGCACCCTCACGCCGACGTTGCTGACGAGTTTTGGTCATGGTTCATTGTTAATGGTTCATGGTTCATTGTTGATGGTTCATTGGTAATCCTCTTCCCCATGTCCCCAATTTCCAGCAGACGTTTCGCGATCGCATCCCAGGTATGATGGTGCTGTATCGTCTGTCTGGCGGCTTTTCCTAGCTGTTTGCCTAATTCAGGATTATGGTAGAGGCGCTCCAAGGTTGCGGCTAACGCTACGGCGTTACCTGGAGGACATAATAAACCATTCACTTCATCCTCAATTAATTCTCTCAATTGTCCAATGCGACTCGCCACCACTGGTAATCCGGCTGCCATATATTCATAGACTTTTAACGGTGAAAAATAGAAGTCAGATTGGTGCGGATAAGGGGCAACGGCAACGGTCATTTTTGCCAGAAGTTCCGGAATTTTATCAGGAGTAACAGCACCAGTAAAATGAGTTGCCTCTAATAATCCTCGTGCTGACAATTCTGTGACTAAATTTTCCCGTTCGGGTCCATCCCCAACAATCAATAGTCGCGTATTCCTATACTTTTGATGCAGGGTGTCAAAGGCTTCGACTAAAATTGATAATCCATGCCAAGGCTTGAGTGTGCCAACAAATCCCACAGTGAATGGTTCTGGATGAATCGATAACGGCGATTTAATATCACGGAAAAAACGCTCTGGGTTAACCCCATTGGCAATCACATGCACTCGTTGATTCACGCCGGGATATGCTTGTATATAAGTCTTAATTTCTTCAGACACGGCAATAATTGTACTCGCCTTACTAAACACGCGCTGTGCTACTTGTTCAGCATTAGCACGATTGACTAATCCCCGATGGTTTGCCTGTTCTTGAATCAAGGGAGCATTGACTTCTAAAAGTCCTGGTATTCCCCTAGATTGGGCATACTCCATCCCGGTAAAACTCCAGAGAGAGTAACGCTCATAAACTAAGTCAAAAATACCGTTATTTTCAAGTGCCATACGCAGATCAAGGTTAGCAGATAGGGTAGCTTGTTCACGGGCAGCTATTTCACCTTTGGGAATAGACGGTAAACGATGAACAATAATAGTTTCTAAACCTGGTGGCGGCTCACCACCGATTCTGGTGGCAAATAACTCAACCTGTATCCCTAGTTTTAGCCAAGCGCGAATCACCTCTTGAACATGAATCGAGCAACCTTTTTGACCAAAAACCGGAATACCTGGATCAGCACAAACGTAAGCAATTCGCATAATTTATATCCTCAACAAACGATAAAAAGGACATTGTAGGGGCGGGTTTCACCACTTAACCTTATTCTTAACCCTAATGTCACTAAACCCGCCCTGTATCAGGGATAAAATAAATGGGTCTGTAGGGGCGGGTTTCACCACTTAATTTTATTCTTGACCTTAATGTCACTAAACCATTCCTGTATCAGGGATAAAATAAATAAGTCTGTAGGGGCGGGTTTCATTACTTAATTTTATTCTTGACCCTAATGTCACTAAACCCGCCCCGTCTCAAGTCTGGAATAAAAGGGTTATTTGACAAATAACAAGAGATCCTCTTGGGTTTCGCTATCGCAAGGGGTCAACCTACTTCTACTTAGACATTTTGTGCCAAACTAACATTATCCTGTTGGTCAAACTGGTGCGAGACGTGATTATAAACTACCGGAGAAGAATTTAACTTGTCTTGATTAACGACTTGATTGAAAATAGTTCGCAAGGCAGCAGTATTACGATAAATATCAAACTCTGACTCAATCAATTGCCGCGCTTTAGTTGCCAATTTAACCCGTAAACTGGGATTAATCAGTAAGCGTTCCAGCGCATTTGCTAAAGCCTGAGAATCATGTTGAGCCACCATCAATCCCGTCTCTTCATTACGCACAACTTCTGGAATTCCGGTTACATCTGTAGCCACACAAGGCGTACCCAGCGCCATCGCTTCTAGTAAAACTGTCGGTAAACCCTCACGATTTCCATCACTGCCAATAATATAAGACGCCGCAAATACAGCCGCATTCTGGATATGCTCAAAGACTTCATTTTGAGGACGTGAACCGATAATTTCAACAGTTGATTGTAAACCGAGACGTTGAATTTGCTCTTGCAGCGTCGCTTCCAATGGACCTGAGCCAATAATTTGACAATGAAATGAACAGCCGCGATGGGCAAGAATGGCACAAGCATCGATTAAAACCGAAACGCCTTTTTTCTCGACTAATCGACTGACTGAAAGAATGGTGGGTGGGCGTTCTTGGGGAGATTTATACACCAACTGGTTTAAATCTAAGCCATTATAAATGCGTTGGATATGGGCGGCGGCTGTACTGTATGTCTGTTGTAAATATTTAAGATTATAGTCACTAACAGTAATCACACTTGCCGCATCTTGTAGCTTCCGTTTCATATCTTCTGATTCAACACTTTCATGGAAAATATCCTTAGCATGAGCGGTGAAGGTATAGGTTATTCCGGCAAAGTGGGCAGCTAGACGAGCGACACTGGTTGCCACTGTACCAAAGTGAGCATGTAAATGACTAATGTTTTTTAACCGAACCTCTCGTGCTAACCAAGCGGCTTGATAAACGGTACTGGCTTTTTCCCCTTGAGCAAACTCTAATTTTGTCCAAAAATTGGGGATAACTTTACTGGCTTCCTGAAGTTCTGCCCAGAAGAAGCTAGCGGCTGTTGGGTTAAGGCTATTGAGAGAATCGCTCGCTCGCCCTTGGATGGGTTTACGGATATAGTAAACGGGAGCGCGGACTTGAGAAATAATATTTTGAAAATGAGTCTCAGCCGGAGGGCGTAGGGCAAATATTTCTATTTCTAATCCAGCAGCTTCATGGGCTAAAATTTCATTGACGACGAATGTTTCTGAGTAGCGTGGATAACGCTTGAGGACATAACCAACGCGGTTTAATTGTTTTAAAAGCATCATTTCAATTGGGGATTAGCAAAATTTTCATTGTGTAGGGGCGGGTTTTACCGATAACGCTCCGGCTCAAACCACTAACTGAACTAAACCCGCCCCGATTTGATCGGTTTTATCCATCAACGACATCACCGGAGCTGGGCGAAGCATTTGGGTATAATATTTTGGACAAGTATAATCAGATAGACCCCCAAATGCTTCGCCCCTACAAATAATGAATAACGAATGACAAATTGGGTTTCCGATTCAACAATTACGAAACATTAACCCTGGAAATAGCGGGGGAATCAACAACAGATTCGAGTAAATGAGGCAAACGTGCAAGCCCATGGAAATCGATGCGATCGCGTCGATGTGTCGATGTTCCGATTGTCCGCAATAGCCATTCACTTAAGGCGGTGGGCGTGACATCATCGGGATGCAGCATATCAATTAATCCCGAATCCTGTAACCGTTTAGCCCGGATTAACTGTTCCCGTCGTGGTTTGACTCGTGGTACAATTAGCGCGGGTTTGTTAAAGGAAAGAACTTCATAAGTGGTGTTGTAGCCGCCCATCGTAATCACACAATCCGCCCGATCTAACAGTTGGGTAGGTTCAGCCAGAAACTCCAGCACTCGTAAACGGGGATGGTGCGCCGCGATTTGGTATAGGTGTTGACGCACTGGAAGGGGCATAAACGGACCGGTTAAAATCACGCCATTGGTGTCTGGCGGTAAAGGTGTTTGGGCAAAGACTTCCGCCAGCTTATCCCCATCTTGCCCACCGCCAACCAGACAGAGCGCCAGCCGCCCAGAGGGGAGGTTCAATGTTGCTAAGGGGTCAATCTCAGCATTATTCACAAATTCCAGTCGTTTGCGCTGGTCAAAACAGCCAGTATACCGTGCTTTAGCCGCTATATCTGGGGAAAATTGACAATCCTCAACCAGATCCGAGATTCTGGGATCACCATAAATCCACACGGCATCATAATATCTACGAATAATTTCCTCATTAGCCGCCTGCTGCCATTCATGCTGTACTTTTATCGGATCATCGAGGACATCCCGTAAACCCAGAACACAACGGGTGTCTGTTTGAGTATGCAAATACTCTAGAGTTAAATCCAATTCCCGAATTGCCCCCCGTGGCACATTATCGACAATGAAGACATCCGGTTGAAATGATTCCACCGTTGCCCGGATAATATTAGCGCGGAGGTTGACAATGTGCTGAAGCGAGAGATCCAAGCGACGGGATTGATATTGTCCATTGCTTCCTTTATGCAAAGCCGGAAGCGCTACATAGTCTACACCATCAGGGATATGCAGATTACTTGCTTCACTCATGCCACTAATGAGGAGAATGTCTGTGGGTAAAGCAGACTGGGCAAGGGTTTGAGCTATTAATAGATTGCGTCGTTTATGACCCAAACCCATCGTGTCATGAGAGTACAACACCACCCGCAATTTCCGAGTTCTCACGCTATGCGGCTGGACAATCGCTGGAGCTAGATGGGAAAACCAGCCAGTATGAGCCGCATCAGTTGCACCACTGGTTCGTTTGTGTTTGTGTAAATGAAGAGGCGGTTGAATCCTTGCGGTTGGCGACTCAAGATAGGAAGATCCTTGTTTGTGTACTCCGAGTCTTGGCTGGTGTGCTGACATCGTTCTCTCCTTGTACTCTGAGTTTTGTCTGAGCGGTTGAATAAACCTTTGACTGGCGTAGGACTAGAAACTCGGATTTCTACATTCAATTTTCTTTACGTTTACTTAACTTTAATTTAATTAAGCTTTGTTAAGAGTACATGAGGCTTTCATGAGAAAGTTTTCATGTTTGTCAAACATGGCGCGTCTATGTTACCTGTGACTATTTAAAAGAGAGATTAACCTTGTCTACATAAACATAGAATATAAGTCAAAAATATAGATAATTTGGGGATTATAGTTGGATTAATTGATGAAATAAGAATAGTTGATATGATCAATAATAAATTAGGAATAGACAAGCGGAAAAAGATATTCAATGGTTTAATGTTTCGGACTTTTTCCCTTGATTCGATATGTAGTTTATTGCACTTAAAGTTGAATTGCGGAGTCTGGACTATAACTCTGTTCCAGTTCCTCTGAGGGAAATAATAAAGGAGCAACCCAACCGAATAAAATCCCGCCAATGATCACAAATTCTACAACAAGAAGTAGCCGATTTTGTTTCATCTTATATCCGTATAAATAGTTATTATTTCTTTCTGCCCTCTGTCTCCGCTATTCTGTCTTTTGTTCCTCTGATCCTCCGCCTTTTACTATATCATCTATCCTCGCGCCGCCCGAATGAACGCACTGTCTGAATCCACTTTTTAGGGGAATCCTCTGGACGATAGTTGAGCTTAAACATAGATACCCATAATGGCAATCCTCCCACCTTGGCACTGATTAACAAGTGCATCGCTAAACATGCGACTAATATCACCCATCCGGTTAAGTGCAGATAATACCAGATATGATTTAATTCTCCCTTGGGCAACCATTCTTCTTTGACCATACTACCAGTCACTAAGGAAAACGTAACCGCCAATAACATCACCGTATTCACAATCCGATGCAGACTGTACCAACCGATAGGTTTACCCAGTTGTTTAAGTTTCTGAAACGAATCGGGTTGAATCAGGCGTTTAGAGCCTAGATGAAAACTGTATAAGGCAAATGCTGGCATTACGCCGAGGAGTAAAGTTTTGCCAAATGTGCCATGAATGCCAATAATATCCGGAATTTGGGGCAGAGAAAGTTGACCAAATCGTCCATCGTAGGTGTCATAAACCCAGTAGGACGTGATGATAGCTAAAATAGCAATCAGCGCATTGACACCATGCAACAGTCTCAGGAGTAGGGGTTGATAAGGGGTAGCACGAGACATGGTTTACGTTATTTCGATCAAAACTAGTATTCTATAGAATAATCTTGACTAGGTTTGTAGTAAGCGCTTTAGCGCTTATGGTACACCATGTCCCCTTTCGGTAACGTCACGGTAAACGTTGTACCAACACCAACCTCACTGGTCAATGTAATCTCCCCCCGATGGAGTTCCACACATTTTTTCACAATAGATAACCCCAATCCAGTGCCGCTAATTGCACCAACATTACTGGCGCGACTAAAAGATTTAAATAATTGAACTTGGTCTTCTGGGGGAATACCGATTCCTGAATCCGAGACTTGTAATATTATTTGCGAGTCTTCACAGGTTAAGTTAACGCCAACATTTCCGCCATCGGGTGAATACTTAATCGCATTGGATACTAAATTCGTCAGAACTTGACGCAATAATTTGGCATCGCCGTTTAATTGCCCACAATTCCCCTGATTGCTGAAAACTAATTGATAGTTATTCTCTTGTCCCACTTGGAATTGAGAGACTAATTCCTGGGTAAACGGAATAATCTCAATCGGTTCCGGCTTAAACTCTAACTTATTTAATTCGGCTTTACTAATAAATAAGACATCATCGACTAAGGAGGTTAAATGCTCGACGGCTGATTTAATTCGTCCTAAATGCTGTTCTTGCTTGGCATCACTTAGCCGCTGACGATATCGGCTTAACATTTCTGCACTGGAAAGAACCACGGTTAACGGTGTCCGGTATTCATGGGATACTACACTGATAATTTGGGATTTAAGTTGATTGAGTTGTTTTTCCGCATCTAAGGCGCGACGTAGGCTTTCCTCGGCTTGTTTACGGGGAGTAATATCTCGCAGGGAAGCGAGATAGGCTGATTCACTATTCCAGTTTATTTGCACCAATCGCATTTCCACAATTACCGAGTCCCCTGATGGCTGTTGAATCGTCAGTTCCGTGGTTTCCTGACTGGTAAAAGGAAAGCCTAAGACGGCTGCATTCAGTTCGTTAGTTGGACAACCAAACAGCAATTCGGCGGCTGGGTTGGCAAACACAATGATACCTTGGGGATTAATCATCACCATACCATCGGCATTTTGGCTAATAATAGTGCGAAGTTGTGTTTCTTTGGCTTGGAGTTCCTGATTCTGTTGCTTAAGTCTTAAGCTGAGGTGCTGACGCTCAATTCCATAGCGGATAGAACGAGATAGTAAATGGCTATCAAACTGTCCTTTAACTAAATAATCTTGCGCTCCCGCTTGCACGGCGGCTAAGGCAATGTCTTGATCTGCTAAACCCGATAAAACAATAATGGGGATGTCAGGATAGTGAGAGGATAGGGTAAAAAACGTATCCAGTCCTTTAGTTTCAGGCAAAAACAAGTCTAACAGGATAATATCATAACTCTGCTGTTGAAGACAGTTGATTGCCTGCTCAAGAGTCTCCGCTTGCTCGATGTCAACTGTGATGGATTGCGCCTTTTGCAGTAATCTCCTTAGTAAAAAGGCATCGTCTTTATCATCTTCGATTAAAAGTATTTTGGCGAATATACTTTGCATTTTAATTCCTGGCTTTAACAGCTTAAACAACTAATTGCAATAATCAGGGAGATGAACAACGGTAAACCAAAAATCTCTGATTGATTGAACGATGGATGTAAATTCTTTCAAACCAATGGGTTTCTTAACATAGCAATTCGCGCCGAGTTTATAGCTTCTAAACACCTCGGTTTCATCATCACTGGTGGTGAGAATTACTACGGGGATATGGTTGATCCGCTCATCGGTTTTGATTTGTTGCAAAACCTCTCGTCCATGCAATCCTGGCAGATTCAGGTCAAGCAAAATCAAGTTGGGATGGGTGGCTTGATTATAGTCACCCTCTTGGCGTAAATATGCTAGTCCTTCTTCACCATCATCGATGACGGTGAGATTTAATTTCAGTTGTGATTTTTTCAACGCCGCTTCCGTTAAATCGGCATCTCCTGGATCATCTTCGATTAAAAGAATTTGAATCATTGGTTATTGGTCATTGATTATTGGTCATACTTGCTCCTGAAAAGAAGCAAACTACATCATTTATCATACTTCTGTTTTTCTTAACGTAAAATAAAAGATTGTGCCTTGATTAAATTCCGATTCTAGCCAAATCTTTCCCCCCTGACTCTCGGCAATTTTACGGACAATGGCTAAACCAATCCCAGTTCCAGGGTACTTACTGCGACTGTGAAGACGTTGGAAAATTTCAAAGACTCTATCTTGGTATTGAGGTTTAATACCAATTCCGTTATCTGATACCGTAATTAACCAGGAGTCTTTCTGGGATTCAGCGCCAATCTGAATCTGGGGTGGAATGTCTCGACGGAATTTGATCGCATTACTAATTAAGTTCTGAAATAATTGTCCCATTTGGCGAGGATTTGCGGCAACAGTTGGTAAGGGATCAGCGATAATTTTAGCTTTATTTTCCTCAATACATACACTCAAATCATCCAAAGTTTGGGCTAAAACTTTATTCAGATCCGTGGCTCTAATTTCCCGGTTATCTCGACCCACTCGCGAATAAGTCAATAGGTCTTTAATTAGGGTTTCTAGGCGAGTCACCCCATCCGTAATATAATGGATATATTTATCCGCCATTTCATCCAGTTGCCCTTGGTAATCTTCTGCCAGTAATTCGGTATAGCCTTTAATTTTTCGCAAGGGTTCTCGCAAGTCGTGGGAGGCAATATAAGCAAATTGTTCAAGTTCTTGATTGGAAGAGGTCAGTTCTCGGTTGGCGTCTTGTAGTTTCTGTTGTGCCTGTTTTAAGGCGGTAATTTCCACAATTAAGCTGCCAATTTCATCAACTGTGTTTTTTGGGGAAAAAACGGGAAAGTAAGAGGCTAACCAATAGCGGGTAAATCCCGGATTGCTGGCAGTTTCTCCAGTTATTTCTTGATTGATTAGTGGTTTTCCTGTAGTGATTACCTGGTGTAGAATTGGGGTAATGGTAGGAGAAAGATGAGGTAAGATCTCTTCTGTTGTTTTACCCAGATACTCATCTATTGATAATCCATTAATCTCTGCTAATGCCTGATTAATTTGCTTGAATTTCAGGGTTTTATCCTGAATTGCCAGTCCAACATTGGCATTGGAAGCGGCATTAAAAAACTCATTCAGTAACTGTTCCCGTAAAATTACAGCTTGGGTTTGTTCTTGAACGCGCCGTTCTAATTCTTGATTGGCTTGATGTAGCGCTTGTTGGGTTTGCCGCAATTTTTGCTCACTCAATCGGCGTTCAATCGCATAACGTAGGGAGCGAACTAAGAGATCTGGGGTAATTTCTCCCTTGACTAAATAATCTTGCGCCCCTTGGCGAACAATGTCAACGGCAAAGTCCTCATCGGCTAATCCAGTTAACACCACAATCGGGAGATCTGGGTGAGGGTTTTGCAGGTCTTTGAGGGTATCTAATCCGTTACTATCAGGTAAGCAAAGGTCTAATAATACTACATCAAAGGGCTGGTGGTGTAAACGCGCGATCGCACTGTCTAAATCGGTCGCTGCTTCCACTTGAAACTTGGGCGTTTTGACTTGACCGAAGATGACGTTAATTAAGTCTACATCACCGGGGTTATCTTCCACAATTAAAACAGTAATGAATTGCTTATGCATCAGATTAATTTCCCTTGGGTGGTAATTGCACGCGAGTTAACCAAAATGCTTCAATCGACTGAATCATCTCTAGAAAATCCTCTAGCTTCAGAGGTTTAGTCAAATAGCAATTGGCATGGAGTTGGTAGGTTTGACGAATATCGACCTCCGAGGCGGAACTGGTAAAAATAATCACCGGAATGGCTTGGAATTTTGGGTCAGATTTAATCCGTTGCAACACTTCCCGCCCATCCATTAAAGGCAGATTCAAATCCAAGAGAATGAGGTCAGGGCGAGGAACATCAGTATAGGGTTCCTCATGGGATAAAAATGCCAACGCCGCTTCCCCATCTGCCACCCCATGTAATCGATTCGGGATTTGGCTGGTTCTCAGGGCAACTTTGGCTAAATCCACATCCCCTGGATTATCTTCAATTAACAAAATCTCGATCAGTTTATCCCCAGACGGATAACTCATCGGCACAGTCCCCCTGAATCAGGAATCGTCAAGTAAAATGTCGCGCCCTGACCGAATTCTGACTCCACCCATATCCGCCCTCGGTGACGTTCAACAATCTTTTTACAAATTGCCAATCCTATCCCGGTTCCTGGATATTTCTGCCGTGTGTGCAGGCGCTGAAAGATAATAAAAATTCGCTCTTTATGTTTCGGCGCAATACCAATCCCATTATCCTTCACCCAGAAGCACCATTCCCCATTTTCTAGCCTAGCTCCCACGTCAATGACCGGAGGCTGTTGACTGCGGTATTTAATCGCATTACTCATCAGATTTTGAAAAAGCTGGACGAGTTGGGTTTCATCTGCCATCACCGATGGTAAAGTGTTAGAATTGATCCGAGCATCCGTCTCCTGGATGATCATCTGGAGATTGGCGATCGCAGAATCTAATGCCGCATTACTATCGGTTAAGCGAAAGGCTTTCCCTTTTCTATCTACTCGTGAATACAACAGCAAGTCATTCAGCAGGGTTTGCATCCGTTCTGCCCCATCAACAGCATAGTTGATGAATTTATCCGCCTCTGCATCTAAGCGCCCCTGATACAACTGTGCCAAAAGTTTTGTATAACTGGCGACCATGCGGAGGGGTTCTTGCAAGTCATGAGACGCCACATAAGCAAACTGTTCCAGTTCCGCATTTGAGCGCTCTAATTCCTGGCGTTGATGAACTTCTTGTTCCAGCAGTTGGGCTTGACCTAAAGCAATGCCCACCTGATCTGCCAATTGGCGGAGTAAATCAATTTCTCCACTCGTCCACTCTCGCCCAGATTGACACTGATGCACAATTAACAGACCCCAAAGGGCTGACCGTTGCAAAATTGGCACCACCAAATTGGCTTGCACATCAAACTGTTGCAGCAAGTCCCGATAACAGGGTTTAATATCTGCCTGGGCTACATTCGCGATCGCGGCAACTCTGCCGTTGCGGTATATCTCTCTGTATTGATGATCAAAGCACGGATCAGCGATGGTTTGTCCTAGAATAGCCGGAAAATCTGGCATCACCGCTTCTGTGACCACGGTTCCAGTACCATTGGTATCAAATTGATAAATAATCACTCGGTCGGCTTCCAGAATTGTCTGGATTTCCTTCACCGTCGTTTGCAGAACCTCTTCGATTTGCAATGACTGACGAATCTTTTGGGTCATATCCACCAGCAATTTCACCCGCCGATTTTGGCGCAATAGTTCGGCTTCAGTGTGCTGGCGTTCGACAATTTCACATTCCAGTTGCTGATTGGCTTGGGTAAGGGCGGCGGTGCGTTGGCGAACGCGGGCTTCGAGTTCTGTATTCAGTTGCTTTTCCCGTTGATAAAGCTGACTTTGCATCACCGCCATGGACAGGTGCAGTCCCAAAGCCTGAATTAATTGAATGTCGTCTTCTATCCACGGATTGACTTGACCTTGTTTAATTTCTCGCCACTCCTCAAAGGATTGCCGCACTCGGTCATTGCGTTCATCGTGATCAAACCGTCCTGCCCAAAGGATATCGGTTTCAATTTCATCTCGAAATAGGCTTAAAACCCCTAAGTAATCTTCACCGTATCCCAATGGCATCAACAGTAAACTGCGAATGGGCGTGTCTTGGAAGGCGTCGGTGACTCCAGCCAGTAGGGGTTCTTGATAGAGGTCTGTTAGGGTAAAAACCGGATGGATAGTTGGTTGACCCTTGAGCGAGAGGGTTGTCGCCTCACCCATACAAGTTAAATCCGCTTTAACCGTCTGTTTCTGCTGTGTCCATATCTCCCAGGCTGGTTTCATCTGTTGCCATAAGCCCATAGTTTCCAAATCAACGCTGGGTTGAGTGCCACAGGTATACAGGTTGACGCTAGGGGTGGGTTCCGATAACGGTAGGTACAGTCTGCCCCCCGACGCCCCAACCGCCGCAACCGCCTGTTCTAAGACTTTCGGTAACGTGGCTGACACCTGCCAAGAACTATGAAGCTGGGTGGCAATTTGATTGAGCAGAATCTCCCGTTGCGCTTTGGATTCTGCTTGACTGAGGAGGGTGGATTGGGCAATAGCGATAGAGACTTGGTTTGCCACCAGTTGCGCTACTTCCAAGTCGCTGAGGGAAAAGGGTTTTGGTTGAGCATGATGGGAGATGAGCAATCCCCAGAGGTTCTGGCGATTGAGAATCGGCACGACTAGGGTAGACTGCACCCCCATATTGGTCAGGTATTCGACATGGCAGGGGTCTACAGGGCGCTGTAAAATATCTGCGATCGCGGTGTCCCTCACTTCTTGTACTGTTAAGTCTGCCGTGGTTTTAGGATTCTCCAGGTAGTTGAGCGTCATCTGCTCAGACGCCACATCCACAATCGTGCGAACACCTGCCTTGATGAAGAGTTCACGGGCGTGGGGAGGGATATCCGCCGCGGGAAAATGTAATCCTAGCAGTGAGGGCAGGTGATTTTTATAGATTGACTCGGCAATGACTTCCCCTGTGCCATCTGGCGCAAAGCGATAGACTTTTACCCGATCTGTCTGTAAAAATGATCGCATTTCTGCGACAGTAGCTGATAAAATATGCATCAGATCAAGAGACTGACGGATACGATAGGTCATCCGGTTCAACAAGGCTTCTTGGGTCAGCAGAGGTGAAGTGGGTTTTGATACTTTTCGCTGGCTCACTTTACTAATTCCAGGGGTAAATTCAGGAAGCGCAATTCAGCCGCTTAGATAAATTTAGCATAGCTTTCCCAAGACCGTAATATTACGGATATTGACAGGCGGATTTGGCAAATCTCTCCGTACAATTACACTGATCAGCTATCATACATTTAAATTGGGAATGGGTAGCGAGCAAGATGCCAAGCCTGCGGCATGGCTTCGCTAAACGCATTACAAAAATTTTGCCGTTGTTGACATTAAGTTTAACGGCACTGAAAATTGGCATTTTTGGCTCGCCGAAACTCTTGATAGAGCGTAGGGTGGGCATTGCCCACCAACCTTAAGTCACTGTTCTTACCCATCCCTTCAGCGTTATACGGATGGAAATTGCGTCACATGCGCTACGGCTTGCAGGGTGAGTTGACTTTCTTTCACCTCCAGATGATGCATACGTAGCGATATCCCTGGTATTTCAAAGTGACTCAAGTGCAAAATTTTACCCGCCTTGGCGACTAAGGCTTGAGTGAGTTCTGGTGAAAGTTCTTTTCCTTGAGCGTATTCAACCTTCTCTAGGACAACGCTGCGCCCATCATCACTTACTCTCGGAGTCGTGGTAAACGAGACTCGTTGCGTTTCATTACTTTGACTCATCCGCACATCAGCATCAAGACCAACTCGACCTTCTTTTAACAGGCGACAATGTACCTGCTTGACATTGAGAGTTTGTGGCTTACCGTCCACCTGAACCTGGAGTGAGCGAAGCTGAGTCCCTAACACATCGGAGTTGAAGGCACGGTTGAGGTCAGCTTGAGCAATCACAATCTGTGCTGTTCCTTCCGTCGGTTGGGTCAGTACAATATTACCCGTCAAGGCTTTGAAGGGAGCAACCGCAATGGTTTCTAGCCGGATAGCCATCTCTTGCAGACGGATATCGTGTTCCATGATTAACCCTTCACCATAAATAGTTAGGGATTCTAACTGACCCTTGGCTAACAGGGAGGGGTCTGTTTTGACTCGCACATCGAGTTTTCTGGCATCATCGAGTTGGCTGGACAGCGCCAACGTCGCAATTCTGTTTAATGTTTCTTCTCCAAGGCGGTCTAGGGTTAGCACGCGATCGCTCCTTTATATCAGCCGTGTATCTTCTCATTATATTAAGAAACATTAATTTGTGGATCTACTTTGAGTAAGAAACACAAGAAACAAATTGAGCGATCGCTCTGGGATAAGGTGACGTACCCAGCGCTGCCGTCACCGGACAGCGTGGGCTTCTGATGCCTTGAATAAGGCGGTCAGAACTTCCTTCAAGGTACTATTAGTAGTAGAAGAGACTACTACAGGATTCCCTTTACGGCGTTTTATCGTAGGGAACACGTCCAGCCCTACACGTTTTAGGTTGATAGCAGCATTAATGTCTCTATCAACCCAGATTTGCAACTGTTCATCCCAATACTCTCGAATCGAACAATCTGTGAATACAAACTCGTCTCGATAGCAGAGGATTTGGGAAGTATAAGCAGGATTCTTGTCAACGACCACAGCGCCAGCTTTTGCAGCTATGTAACTTAGCGTGGAAAAGAATTGTCCGAATGCAGCATCCAACCAGGATTTGTTCAGTCCTGACTTTGCGGATTGCCCGTTGGGAAGGTATTTCCCGTCATCATCTTGTAATGGTGCATTACGCTTGGTCAATCCTTTGAGGTTTAAGTCCTCACAGAAAAACACCTTCTTCCCGGTTCGCACCAATTTGTGCGCTCTCTTGTACTGGAAATCTTGACGACTCCTAGCAATGCGCTCTCTAAACCTTGCTTCTCTTTTGGCTAGTTTACGGCGACGGCGAGACCCTTTCTTTTTAGCGTTTCGCTTGGTCTGCAACTTCCCTAGCTTGTCGAGGTTTTTCCTCAGGGGCTTAAGAGAGGGGATGCTTTCACCTTCAGAGGTGGCAATATACACATCTTCGTTCAGGACAGCATCTAGTCCCATCGAATTGTCCCAAGTCGGGATTGTTTTATCTGGGGTAAAGTCTGGAACGGATGGGTCGTCTAAAATGAATGACACATACCAGCCGTCAGATTTCTTCGTAACACTGACCTGCTTGAGGTTAAAACCATCTGGTATCGGGCGATGAGTTCTCACCTTGACTAGCCCAATCTTGGGAAGCCTTAGGTAGAGCCAACGACCGTTGACCGTGCAGAACTTCAACCACTCATTCTTTGCCCCATCAAAGACCATCGTGCGATAACGAGACTCGCTCTTGAACCGAGGCAAACCGCGAGCGTTTCCCGTTCTTGTCTCCTTTGATGTACCGCTCGAATGCCTTATCAACTCGCTTACAGACATCCTGCAAGATGGTCGAATAGATATCGCTGAAGTCTAGGAGTTCCCCTGACCACTTGACCAGCACCAAATCTTTCTTAATGGAAGGGAGTTGGTTTTTCTGGTTGTAATAGTTAGGACGCTCCTTGAGTTCTGGCAAGTGACAAATCAGGGGACAGGAATTAACTGGACATCGGTTCTGCCCCCACCAATCCAGTCGTTCGCCCAGCATCCTGTTGTACCAATAGCGGCAAATCCTCAATCCTTGGTTGAGGGAGAGCTTCTGTTTGGCACTGGGATAAAGGCGGTACTGGTAGGATGTTTTCATGTCTTCTATTCTACCGCACTATGGTTAAAAAGAAACGCTACAGATCTAGTTCTCGTTCTGTCTCAGACTTAAAGGCTCAGAAGCGTGCTGAGTACCAAGTATCGAGGATGGTGTATTAATGCAACAGGCGTTACAACAACTTGATACCAGCATCCGAAGCTTGTGTGAGAAGTGGGGCGTAACCATACTAGAGTTCAATGGTGAAGATGACCATGTTCATCTGCTGTTTTCTTACTACCCACAAATGCAATTATCCAAATTCATCAACAACTTGAAAACTGTGACAAGCAGGAAAATGAACAAGGAGTTCCCTGAATACTTAGCTCAGTTCTTCTGGAAGAAGGACGATAATATCAAGAGTGAGTTCTGGAATGATTCCTATGGAATTGAGTCTGTGGGTGGAGCGAATATCGAAGTTCTTGAGCGATACATTCGCGGACAAGATGCACCCAAATGTTAAGAAAGAGGGTGTCGAACCCTCTTTCTTAACCGCCTATCCATCCCAGCGCCGCCTTTCAGGACGGCGTGGGGCTTCCGGCGTTTTTTGCTAAATTCAGAAAGCGTTGTGTCGGATAGGTTGCCAGCATTAATCAATTGCTCAAACAACGGTCACTAGCTCACCAGAAAATGAATGGAAAAAGAACAACTAAAAAATCTTGACCAGCAAGGGATTCAATTTGTCCGCATTCTCTGGTGCGACAATGCCAACATTATCCGGGGCAAGGCAGTCCACCGAAAAACCTTATCAGAATACCTTACCCATGGTGTGGGTATTTCGGCGGCGCAACAAGCCATTCCGGTCATGTATGATGCACCTGTGGTTGGGAGTGGGTTTGGACCGGTGGGTGAAATTCGTCTCGTGCCAGATTGGAGTACGCTGAACCCTTTACCCTATTGCCCAGGTCATGCCCGTGTCATGGGCGATATGATGCTCAATGGTGTGCCTTGGAGTCTCTGTCCCCGTCATTTTCTCAAACGCATGGTTGCGGATGCGAACCAACAGGGGTTAGAGGTTATTGCCGCCTTTGAGAATGAGTTTTATTTGTTGCAGCGCACTGCTGAGGGTATTGCACCTGCGGATGAAACCGTATTTGCCTCAACGATGGCAATGGATTTGCATCAAGGACTCATTGATCAGATGGCGGAAGCGTTAATCGAGCAGGGAATGCTAGTTGAGCAATTTTATCCCGAATCCGGTTCCGGTCAGCAGGAAATCTCCATCCTCTACACCAACGCCCTCAGTGCGGCAGATCAACAGATTGCCTTCCGGGAAACAATTAAAGCGATCGCACTTCAACATTATCGCATTGCCTCATTCTTACCGAAAATCTTTGCCAATCAAGCGGGTAGCGGTTGTCACCTGCACCTGAGTCTCTGGCGAGAGGGCGAAAATCTCATCCCCCATCCAGAGGAAAATGGCGAATTGTCCGATATTGCGCGTCACTTTATCGCGGGAATTCTGCACCACCTACCCGCTTTGATGGCACTGACAACGCCCACAACGAATTCGTATCGCCGCCTGTTACCGCAGTGTTGGAGTGGGGCATTTCGCTGTTGGGGATGGGATAATCGAGAGGCTGCTGTGCGTGTCCCCACCCATCCTGAACCCCCGAGTCCGTCTCATTTTGAATTCAAAACCGTGGATGCTACGGCGAATCCCTATTTAGCATTAGGGGCAACGATTGCAGCGGGACTTGATGGTATCCGCCAAGGCTTAGAATTGGCAACGCCTGTGTCTGTAGATCCCGGTACGATGACGGATGCTGAACGCCAAGGGGCTAATATTGAGCGATTGCCGAGTACGTTAGCCGAGTCGATAGAACAGCTTAGACAAGACTCGATACTCCTCGACGCCTTGGGTGAGGATTTGGCTCATGTTTATTTGGCAGTTCGACAAGCAGAGTGGGAGGCGATGAGGGATTTCGATTTGGATGCCGAAGTAAAGCTTTTATTAGAGCGATATTAGACATGTAGAGACGTAGCATGCTACGTCTCTACAAAATGTATTTGTGTCTATCCAACAGCTCAGGATTTATTCAGAAACGCCTGAATTTGACCGATAGCCGCTCCAGCAATGTTGAACAAAGCCCAGCCTGCGGCTAAAAGGATAGGCAACAAGACAATGAGTAACCGCCAATCCATAGTTTCACCTACCTCGCTTAATGCCTGATATCCTCCCACACCAAATCAAAGATTATGGTGTAACCCCCTCATAAGTTAACCAAATTATGCCCCCAAAAGTCAATAGTTGACAGGTTTTTTTCAGCGTCTCATCTCCGTGTTCTCATCCAGGTGAGTGAAACCCTAAGTCTGTTCCTTTTCCGCCATGAACCAATGCCAGCTTCTGGTAGCGCCGCGCATGTTCGATTAATTCAGCCGCCTCCGTTTCCGAAATATCGCGGACTTTTCGCGCCGGAATGCCAACCACCAGGGATAAAGGGGCAACATCTTTGGTTACCAATGCCCCAGCACCGACAATGCTGCCATGTCCTACCCGCACACCGTCTAAGATAATCGCACCAATCCCAATCAAACATCCTCGTTCAATATGAGCTGAATGGACGACAGCCCGATGTCCAATTGTCACATGGTCTTCCAGAATCGTGGGCTTACCTGGATCTCCATGTAAAATAGCACCATCCTGAATATTTGTGCATTCACCAATCTCAATCCGCTCGACATCGCCCCGCACCACAGCACCATACCAGATACTGGCTCCCGATGCGATCGCGACGTCACCGATAACTACTGCATTGGGCGCAACAAAGGCAGCTTGAGACTGATCAACAGCAGACCAATAGGAGGGAGTTGCAGAAAACTGAGGATAAGAATCAGTCACGATTGCCTATAAAACAGATGAGTGTGTTCGAGCGTATTCTATAATTGATGAAGCCACAAATATATTTAAAATACAGGTAATAGCGCGATCGCCGAATGAATGACGATACCTTCAACCCTAGATGATTAATCCTAGCTTACAGTACCCCATATTCGGTTCAGAGATTCAATGTCCTCACTGTCGGCAGTCTATTCCGGCATTGACATTGACCGATACCTATTTGTGTCCCCGGCATGGCGCTTTTGAGGCAGACCCCAAAACTGAAGAACTCATCCACTTGCAATCAGGGCGTCATTGGCGTCAATGGCAGGGTGAATGGTATCGTCAGCATACCCATCCGGATGGGATTCGCTTTGAAATTCACGAAGCCCTTGATCGCCTGTACACTCAAGGCTATCGGGCAACACGGGTGATTATTGCCAGTCGCTATCGAGATTTGGTTAGTGCCTATCTGGAACGAAGTACCCCTTGGCGGGGACAATCGGAACCGGGACGCCCGCGACTTTATGGCTTACCTGTGGCATTTAGCCCAGAACCAGAGGACGATCCCTGTTGGGAAGTGATTAACTTCGATTTGGAAAAAGAGCCAGGAATTCCAGTACGCTATCCTTATTTCCGATTATTTGAGTAAGTTGTCATTGGTCATTGGTCATTGGTCCTTTGTCATTGGTCATTGGTCATTGGTCATTGGTCATTGGTCATTGGTCATTTGTTTGC
>NZ_JBKHHI010000048.1:0-24599 GCF_046539235.1 Coleofasciculus sp. | reverse complement strand
TTAATCCTGTGGGATGGTCAACAGGTTTCCGCCAAGGCGTTGGATATCGGTACAGCGATTAAAGGCAATAAGATTGACATCTATGTCGATACTAATACCGAAGCGATTAACTTAGGCGTCCAATCAGTCACCGCTTTATTAGGAAGTGGGTCAGGGAATGGCAACAATAATGGGTCAACGGGTCAACAAATCGCCCTACAAACCTACAATGGTCAGTATGTGGGTGTAGAAGAGAATGGCGCACGCCCTGTTGTCGCTAATCGGACTACAGTTGGCAACGGGGAAACCTTTACCCTGCATGAATTGGGGGGAAATCAAATCGCATTGCAAGCCCCCAATGGTCAGTATGTCAGTGCTGAAGATGGTGGCGGACGTGAACTGGTCGCCAATCGCAGTAGTATTGACGCCTGGGAAACCTTCACCTTGCATCAATTGGGGGGAAATCAAATCGCCCTGCAAGCCCACAATGGTCAGTATGTTTGTGCTGAAGATGGTGGCGGACGTGAACTCGTGGCTAATCGCAATTCAATTAGCGGATGGGAGGTGTTTGTCAAAATTAAACCCGGTACTGTTCCCCCTCCTCCACCGTCGGGTGGCGGTTTTGCCAGTATCGTATCACGCCAAACCTACGACGCCATGTTCCCCAACCGGAACGATTTGTATAGCTACGATAACCTAGTCGCCGCCACTCAGAAGTACCCAGAGTTTTGCAACCGGGGTGCCGATGAGCAACGTAAACGCGAAGCAGCCGCGTTCCTGGCAAATATTGCCCACGAAACAACAGGAGGCTGGGATACAGCGCCCGGAGGACCTTACGCCTGGGGTCTCCATTTTACCGAAGAGGTAGGGTGTGAACATGGAGGCTGTACCCAATACTGTGATCCCAGCAATACCCGCTATCCCTGCGTACCCGGTAAAACCTATCACGGGCGAGGTCCAATGCAATTGTCATGGAACTATAACTATGGTCAAGTGGGCGAAGCCTTGGGGATAAATTTGTTAGCTAACCCCGATTTAGTCAAAACCGATGGTGCGATCGCGTTTCAAACCGCCCTGTGGTTCTGGATGACGCCCCAACCCCCCAAACCCTCTGGTCACGCTGTCATGACTGGCGGTTGGACACCCAACCCCAGCGATATCAGCCAGGGACGTGCGCCCGGTTTCGGGATGACAATTAACATCATCAATGGTAAACTTGAGGGATGTGGAGAAGCCACATCTCCCCAAGTTGAGGACAGGGTTGGCTTCTATCAGCGTTTTTGCGAGATGTTAGGTGTGAGCATGGGCGATAATATATACTGCGATCGCATGGCACACTATTAAAGTTTGTAGTAAGCGCTTTAGCGCTTCAGGTAGGCAACGGATTGTTGAACGGATGTAACGGATGAATCGTAAATCTGAAGCTGAAGTGAGTTTATCCGTTGCCCACCGATTATATCTATAGAGTTCAGTGCGATCGCGCCGTTACCGTTTTGCCCGATTCCAGGGAAAAACAAGAATACAGAAGCTGACGCCTTTTACGAGGAGGCTCTATGACGGTCAATTCAACAGTAAGATGGATACTTATACCAATCTCTAGCCTTACCCTCTCAACCTGCCTAACCCAGAATACCCTAGCCCAATCCCTACCGCCACCAGGCGTCACCCTTCCCCCAGAAACACCCGAAACCATCGAACAAACGATTCCCCAACCCCCCGCCTCACCCTTCCCCTCAGAACCCCCACACCCCCTCCCCAACCGCAACTGCAAACCCCACCCTCCCAACCCCCACCAGATATTACCTCCCCAGAAAGCGATCGCGATCGCATCTTGATCAAAACCATAGAAGTTTTCGGCAATACCGTCTTACACCCAGAAATTACCGCCTTAATCGAACCCTATCAAAACCAGGAAGCCAGCTTCGAGGACTTACTCAACCTCCGCTCAAATATCACTCAACTCTACATTAAAAACGGCTACGTCACCTCTGGCGCCTTCCTCGTCAATAATCAAGAACTTAGCCAGGGTGACGTTCAAATCCAAGTCGTCGAAGGGGAACTTGAACAGATTGAAATCACAGGATTAAACCGCCTCCGAGAAGGATATGTCCGCCGTCGCCTAGAACTCGCCACCCGTCCCCCCTTAAACCAACAACGCCTCGAAACCACCCTGCAACTGTTGCAACTCAATCCCCTTTTCCAACAAGTCAACGCCGAATTAACCGCAGGGAGTACCCCAGGGCAAAATATCCTCCAAATCCAACTCCAAGAAGCCTCCGCCTTTGGCGCTGGTATCGCTACCGCCAATACCCAATCTCCCAGCCAGGGTTCTGTGCAGAATAGTATTAACGCCAGTCATGATAACCTCTTAGGATTTGGCGATCGCATCAGTGCCACCTACGGCATCACCTCAGGAGTCAACCTCTACAACCTGAACTATACCCTACCCATCAATGCTCGTGATGGCACTTTAACCCTAAGTTACAGCAATACCAACAGCCAGATTATCGAAGCACCCTTCGAGGACATAAAGATTAGAGGCGAAAGCCGCAACCTTTCCGCCAATTTCCGTCAACCCCTGATCTACACCCCCGAACGGGAATTAGGGATTGGTGTAGCCTTCGACTTGCGTCGCAGCCAAACCTATATCCTAGATGATATTCCCTTTTCCTTCTCCGAAGGTCCCGACGATGGGGAATCGAAAGTAACAGTGATTCGATTGTATCAAGATTGGGTCAATCGTAGTCCCGGACGAGTCTTAGCCGCGCGATCGCAATTTAGTTTTGGCATTGATGCCTTTGATGCCACGATTAATGATATCGGCATAGATGGGCGATTTTTTACCTGGATTGGACAATTTCAGTGGGTAGAACAATTATCCCCCCGCGCCTTACTCGTCGCCCGAATTAATACCCAACTCACCCCCGATGCCTTACTTCCCCTAGAACGCTTCACAATCGGCGGTGTGGATACCGTCAGAGGCTATGCCAACAATCAACGAGTGGGCGATAATGGGATTATGGGTGCCGTAGAGGTTCGCATTCCCTTAACCTCCAACCCTAATATACTCCAATTATCCCCATTTTTTGAAATTGGCACCGTTTGGAATAACCAAGGCATTACCCTTGAACCCGCCACGATTGCTGGCTTGGGACTGGGGTTAAACTGGTTAATTACGCCAGATTTATTATTACGTCTCGACTATGGCATCCCGTTAATTGACGTTGATGATGAAGGGGACTCGCTGCAAGACAATGGACTCTACTTTTCCCTGCGTTATCAACCCTTTTGAGATATCGAGGACTGCTAACGATAGGTAGGGTTAATCAGAATAGACTTTACCCTTAAATCGGGCGCAACGCTTTGCACCCCTACAGTTTTCGGACATAAGCTTAATTCATCAAATCAGGTGTGCTATGCCACGACTGGCGCGTCACCCTATTTTTTTGTCTTCTGTCTTGCAGATTTCTGCAAAGACAACTGTATTAAAAAGAAACACAAAATACAGAATTAAGCAATTTTGTTTACACAAAGCAGCATGATGTTAGAGATTTTCTAAATTATTGTAGTAATTAAGTGGCTAATGAGGTGCAATAGTAGCTAGGAAAAAAATACAAATTTGCTTCATTTGTTTAAGCAAAAACACTAATTGTTGTGTTTTTGGACTACTATGTCATTTTTGATAAGGAGAAATTTAAATGAGTCGCCATCTTTATGCGCTGCTAGTGGGAATTAACGAATACCCTAAACCCATCTCTAGCTTATCTGGCTGTGTGAATGACATTAATGCCGTAGAAGAGTACTTGAAAGAGCGGATTGCTCAACCAGACGGATACAAGCCTCATATACGCAAGCTCTTAAACCAAGAGGCTACCCGTAAAGCAATTATTGATGGCTTTGAACAGCATTTGTGTCAAGCAGGAAGCGAAGATATTGTTCTGTTCTACTACAGTGGTCATGGTTCTCAAGCAAAAACGCCCAAAGAGTTTTGGCATTTAGAGCCAGACCGACTGGAAGAAACGTTAGTTTGTTATGACAGTCGTGCTGAAGGTGGCTGGGGTTTAGCGGATAAAGAATTGGCATACTTGATTGCTAAAGTTTCCGAAAAAAATCCCCACGTTTGTATTATCCTGGATTGCTGTCATTCCGGTAATGGAACAAGAGATTTGTTGCAAGAGACAGGGGTGCGTCGCTTCTGTAAAGACGATCGCGAACGCCCCTGCGATAGCTACATCTTTTCACCGGAGGAGTTAGAAACCTTATCAGTTCGTGGTAGAAACCCTGAAGATCACCTCAGTGGTTGGAAGATACCCACAGGACGCCACATTCTCCTAGCCGCTTGTCAGGACTGCGAAACAGCAAGTGACGCCGTAGATGGCAAACAGCAGGGAGCGTTTTCCTATCTCTTGATGGAAACATTGCGAAACAATGGCAAGTTGACGTATCGGGACTTATTTAAGCAAGCCAATGCCTTAGTTCGCAGCAAGGTTTCAGCTCAATCCCCTCAGTTTGAAGTAACTCATTCAGAGGATGAAACCCGATTTTTCTTGGATGGTGCGATCGCAGAACGTAAACCCTACTTCACAGTTCAGTATACCAAAGACCATGGTTGGGTGATTGATGGGGGCGCTGTCCACGGTGTTAAAGGTTATCATAAGGGTGAAACAACTCTCCTAGTACTGTTTCCGATGGACTGCTACGACTTGCATGATCCGTCACAATCTGTTGGTGAAGCTAAAGTAACTCAGGTGTTGCCATCGCTGAGTAAGGTAGAAATTAGCGGTATTGAAAACTTGGCAAAGGATCGCACGTTTAAAGGCGTTGTTACTAGCGTACCCATGCCACCTTTAGGTGTTTCCTTTGAGGGAGAGGAAGCAGGAGTTAATTTAGCACGTCAAGCTTTGCAGTCAGCGAGTTTTGGAAACCAACCCTCAGCCTATGTGCGTGAAGAACAGGAACTCGCTGAGGCAGAGTTTCGCCTGCTGTGCTGTAATGAACAATATTTAATTGTTCGACCCACTGATGATCGCCCTCTAGTAGAGCAAATTGACGGCTATACGATTGAAAATGCACAAAAGGCAATTCAACGCCTCGAACATATTGCCCGCTGGAATGCAATTGTTAAACTTCACAGTCCTCCTACCAGTTCAATAAAACCGGATGATGTAAAGATGACGTTCTTGTCAGAGGAGGGTGAGGAATTATCTCAATCCAAGGAAATTCGTTTGGAATACAAGTACAGTGACAGCTACGGTGAGTGGGAACAGCCTGCATTTAACCTCAAACTCACTAATACAAGTAAGAAAACACTTTACCTTACCTTAGTTGATCTTACAGACCTTTTCGCTGTTCAAGCCCTGTTTTCTGACACAGGTAGTGTGCGGCTTCAGCCGGAGGAGGAAGTTGTGGTTCTAGAAGAATACGGTGGTATAGCGCCCAAAGTGCCAGACGAGTTATGGGAGCAGGGGATTACCGAATTCAAAGATATCATGAAATTAATTGTCAGCACCACTGAGTTTGACGCCCGGTTAATGACTCAGGAGGCGCTTGACACTCCTCGACCGACAAAAAGAGATGTATCATCTCCGAATCAAAGTACTCTTGATCGTTTGATGAATCGGGTTCAAAGTCGTGATCTGGAACCCAGAAGCAAAGGAAGGTTTGACAATTGGTACACAGAGGAAGTTGTCATCACCACAGTTCGTCCCCTGGATGCGATTAAAGTTTCTAGTAAAAAACCGCAAGAATTAAAGACAGGTGTCCAATTGCAGCCGCATCCTAGCTTACAAGCTAATGTGCGTTTAACCACCGCACCTCAGGTAAGTCGGGATGTGGGAAATAAGATTGTGCCACCTATCTTTCAAGACGATCCCCATGTGACTCAATCCTTTAAATTTGCCGTTAGTCGTGGCACGGCTCCAGAGTTGAGTATCTTGGAACTGGACGATGTAGAAAACCATACAGTTGTTACCCCTGATGCACCGCTGAAATTAGTTGTTGACACTCCATTACAGGACAATGAATACATTTTGCCAATTGGCTATGACGGTGAGTTTTTCCTGCCATTAGGTTTAGGAAAAAGCACTGAAGACGGCAAGACAGAAATTGAGCTAGAGCGATTACCAGAACCCGTGAGTCAAGGAAAACGGGATCTAAAAGGGGCGATTCGGATCTGTTTTCAGAAAGTCGTGCGAGAGCAGCTAGGTTTGGAATTTCAATATCCTCTCCTCGCCATAGCTGAAGTCGGAGATGATCAGACAGTAACGTATGAAACCGATGTCGCTGTGGTTAAAAAGCGAGTTGCCCAATCCGAGCGAATTGTTCTCTACATTCATGGGATTATTGGCGATACGAAAAGTTTGGTATCTAGCCTGCAACAGCCCCTAAAAGTAGAGGATAACAACCGTTCTATTCGGGAGCTTTACGATCTCGTTCTAACCTTTGACTATGAGAACCTAAACACGCCCATTGAAGAGAATGCTCGATTGTTGAAAAAGCAACTGGAAGCTGTCGGTTTAGGAGCCAACCATGGTAAAGTTCTGCACATTGTTGCCCATTCTATGGGCGGATTAGTGTCCCGTTGGTTTATTGAACAAGAGGAAGGCAATAAAGTTGTCCAACACTTGATCATGTTGGGGACACCAAATGCTGGTTCTCCTTGGGCAACGGTGAAAGAATGGGCAACAATGGTTATGGCTGTAGGTATAAATAGTCTTTCCCAAACACCATTGCCAGTGAAAGCGCTGGGTAGTCTGAGTGAGGCGATGATGAACACCGTTGAGGTGGCATTGGACCAAATGCAGCCCAACTCTCAATTTATTCAGGCTCTAGCTACCAGTAACGATCCAGGTATTCCCTATTCCATTATTGCCGGGAATACATCGATTAGTCCAGCAGCGTTGCAGGAAGACGGGGAAAAAGCGACTCTGCTCAAACGGTTAATGAAAAAGCTATTTGATAAAGCCGTTGCTTTACCGTTCTTGGGTGAACCGAATGATATTGCGGTAACGGTGCATAGCATTAAGTCTCTTCCAGATGGATGGAGTGTTTCTCCCTTTATCCAAGAAGTTGCTTGTGATCACTTGACGTATTTCAATCATCCAGAAGGCTTAAAGGCTTTACTGACAGCTTTGACGCAAGAGTCTAAATCTCACATCTTGCCAAATTTAATGGTAACCCAAAGGTAGCCAAATGTAACCAAATGTAGTGGCGTGACCCACCTCAAATAGGACTTTGTTTGTAGTGAGAACTTTAGTTCTCTAACACCTATCTGGAGAGGGCTGAAGTTCCCTCACTACGAACCCAATCTATTGCACAATTTTAGCTGGGTCACGGCGCCATCGTGCGTTAGCAAAGCGTAACGCACCGTTTCCAGGCTCAGAATGATACATTAGAGGGCGAGCCGAGCAAATTGAGTGGAATAGAGTTTCTAATTAGTGCAAGCGGCTCGCCCCTACACAGATCCCACAGGTGTTTATTTTATCCGTAACGGGTGTGATATCCGTGGACAAATCTTAATTTATTGGCATTCTTATCAGAGGGCTGTACCCATGCCGAAATCGAAAAATTTTCAGCGAAATTTTGCTATCGTTATCGGAATCAATACCTATCACAATCGCATCCCACCCCTACAGACTGCCGCTCCTGATGCTGAAGAACTTGCCCGCATTCTCAAAGAACAACATGAGCGGCTTACTGAAAAGTATCAAAAGCAACAAAAGTATGAAGTTTTGCTTTTGTTAAACGAAGATGCAACCCTTGACAAATTCAAACAACTTCTTGAGGACTTTAAACGTAAACAAATAACGCTTCCTCAAGGGAAAGTAGATGTTAGTGAAGACGATCGCATCCTTTTCTACTTCGCTGGACATGGAATTGCCTCAGATGCTCTCGAAAGTCAGGATGGACCAGCAGGCTACCTGATTCCTCAAGATGCCATCTTATACCAAAACAACACGTACTTACCCATGCAGGAGTTACACGATGCTCTACTCGAACTTCCCTGTCGGCATTTGTTAACCATTCTAGACTGTTGTTTTGCTGGAGCATTCCGCTGGGCAAGCCTCAGTCGAGATCTTGAGCCGAGAGTCAAAATCTATAAAGAACGTTTTGATCGCTTCATTAGCGATCGCGCATGGCAAGTCATCACCTCAGCCGCAGATGATCAAAAAGCCTTGGATGCCTTGGCGCGACGCGGTAAAACCTCAGATGGCAAACATTCTCCCTTTGCTCAAGCTCTGTTTGAGGCTTTACAGGGAACCACTGATGAAAATTCTAATCTCAATTTTGATCTCAATCAAGATCACATCCTCACGGCGAGTGAGATTCATTATTACCTGCGGGAAAAAGTTGAGACAACCACAGAGGAACATTACCAGCGCCAAACTCCAGGATTGTGTCCACTGAAAAAACATCAAAAAGGAGAATTCTTTTTCCTTTTGCCGGGATTTAACCGAGATAAGTTGGAGGATGCACCCCCTCTTAATCCAGAAAATAATCCCTACCGAGGATTGCAGTCTTATGATCAAAAAGATAGTAACTTGTTCTACGGCAGACGTAAACTGATTGATCAGCTTTGCGCTCATGCTACTTCTGAAGAGCAAGCCTTAACCGTCATCTTAGGGGTTTCTGGAACGGGTAAATCCAGTTTAATGAAAGCCGGATTATTACCGCGTCTGGCGGCGGAGCATAAGTATAGGATTTTAGAGATGCGCGTGGGGGACAGTCCCCTAACTGCTTTGGCAAAGGTTTTACAAAATGCCGATAAAACGAGTCAAAATGCAACTCAAATAGCTGAAGAGTTTGCCAAAGACTCACAAGCTCTAGTAACTCGGATTAAAGACTGGCATAAAAGGTATCCAGACGACCAATTATTGCTAGCTATTGACCAGTTTGAAGAGTTGGCAACTCTTAGTCAAAGTGATAGTAACCCAGAAAATAAAACGGGTGATAGTCACACAGAACAACAGCAATTCCAGGAACTCCTCAAAGAAGCGATTAAACAATGTCCAGATTGTTTCGATGTCGTGGTTACGTTGCGGCTTGACTTTGAAGCACAGTTTCAAGAGGGTATCCTCAAAGAATTCTGGGAAAATGCCAGGTTTGTCGTGCCACCGATGACTCAGGATGAATTGCGGGAAGTCATTGAAAAACCTGCATCGGAAAAAGTATTATATTTTGAGCCTCCCAGTCTGGTTGATGATCTGATTAACGAAGTTGTACAGATGCCAGGAGGATTACCCCTTCTTTCCTTCACGCTCAGTGAATTATACCTGAAGTCTGTGAAAGAAAGAAGAGAAAACCGAGCCTTAACTGATGCGGATTATAAAGCCTTAGGAAAAGTCATTGGTTCTGTAACCAAGCGTGCCGATGAGGAGTATAAAAATCTGGTTAAAAAAGATAAAGCTTACGAAAAAACAGTGCGTCAGGTGATGCTACGGATGGTTGCTGTGGGTGATGAAGCTCGCCGTCGGGTACTTTTATCGGAACTCGATTATCCCGATCATAAAGTCAATTGGCTAGTATATATTTATCTAATTAAGTGGGCAGTTAAATCAAATTTGCCTATTGTGATCAAGTACTTTTTGCCCAAAAATGAATGCTTAAAAGAAAAAGATCGTGCCCAAGAAGTGATTAAGAAATTTTGTCAGGCACGTCTATTGGTTAAGGGTACAAATCCTGAAAATCCTGAAAACCCACCCTATGTTGAACCTGCCCATGATGCTTTAATCCAAAACTGGCAGCGACTGAGGGAGTGGAAAGACCAGGAAAAAGAAACCTTAATTTTACAGCGAAAATTAACCCCAGCGGCGAATGATTGGCATGAAATCAATCAACCAGAAAAAGATAGCAAAACTAAATCTAAATTTAGAATAAAATACTTTTTTTATTGCTTGGAAAAAATTGAAGCTTTTCTCATTGCTCAAGCCCAGCATCCCATCCGCAAGGTTAAAAAGGCTCGTCTAGCTAAACAGCAATCAAAGGAGCTCTCAAAAAATTACCTTTGGCACAATGATCCTCGACTCGCGCAGTTGAATTTATGTTTGGACTCCCCAGAGAGTTGGTTTAATCAAACCGAAGATGAGTTTGTGCGAGAAAGCCTTATCCAAAAAGGAAGAAACACTTATCGGCTTGTGTTAGTTATTTTATTGACAGTAGTGGGATTAGTCTGGTTAACGGGTTGGGCTGTGTTCGAGCAACGAAAAGCTAAAATTGAAGAAATGCTGGCGTGGAGAGAATCCGCAGAAGGCAATTTAAAATCCGATCGCGATATCCGCACCTTTGTCGATATTTTAAAAGCTGTCGATATTTCCAAACATCCACTGGTTCGATTTTTCCCTCCTGATACCGCCTTAGCCGAAGTTCAAGAAACAATGTACAAGGCTTTTTATACCGTAAAAGAACGCAACCGCATAGAGAGCGATCGCGCGACGTTTGCTCAGGTAGCTTTCAATCCGAAAACTAACGAATTGGCAACCATTGGTGATGGCGATACAATTCGACTTTGGGATAAATCAGGTAATCAAGTTGACCAATTCTCAACAGGTCAAAATCTGCTCTATAGTGTAGCATTTAGTCAGGATGGCAAACGATTAGCAACGGGGAGCGGAAATGGTACAGTTAAGTTGTGGAATCTGAAAAATGATGGCACCGTCGATTACAATTCAAACAGTATAATCTGCCCAATTGCTAATCCAACCAATAATTCTGGAACTAACCTAGAGAATACTTCTGGAACTAACCCAGCCAATCCTTCTGGTGCTAACCCAACCAATCCTTCTGGTGCTAATCCAGATAATACTTCTGAAACCAACCCAACCAATCCTTCTGGTGCTAATCCAGATACTACTTCTGAAACCAACTCAGCCAATACTTCTGGTGCTAATCCAGATACTACTTCTGAAACCAACTCAGCCAATACTTCTGAAGCTAACCTAGGGAATATCTCTGGTGTAGCCTTTAGTCATGACAATAAGCTATTGGCAACCCTTATAGAGAGAAAAGACGCTCAGAATAATCCAACCACCACCGTTAATCTATGGGACATTAACCAGGGCAAATGTATCCCAAGGAATATCGCCAATACACCACTGGGTCAAGCAGGTCAACCTCCAAACAACCAACAGACAGCAACTCTTCAAAAAAATCAACTCACAGTACCTACTCAAAACAACCAACCCACAGTACCTATTAAAGACATAGCATTCAGTCCTAATAAGAATCTCCTCGCCACTGTTGGACAAAACAATATTGTCAGATTATGGGACATCTCAGGCAACAAGCTGGGAGAATTTCCCACTGATAAAAGAAATGTCTATAGCTTAGCCTTCACCCCTGACGGGAAATTGGCAACCAGTGGTGATCAAGGTACAATTAAACTATGGACGATTCAAACGAATGGTAGAACAGCTACCCTCGCTAGCCCAACGCCGCAGGAAATTAAAACAGAACAAACCCTTGTCTACGATATTGCCTTCAGTGAAGATAAAAAATGGTTAGCTACCATTGGTGAAGATAGTGCTATCAGGCTACACGATAGAAGTTGGCAGTCGCACGATAGAACTTGGCAGTCATTCATCAAACGGATTTGGGACAAGCCTATTGTAGAAATACCACCAATTGAAGCCAGTAATCAAACGATAACCGCTACGAGTGCTGTGTTTAGTCCTGATGGCAAGACAATGGCAACTATTGCAGGAGACGATACTGTAAAACTTTGGAATAATTTGGGTCAACAAACTGCCCGATTTAAAACAGATGCAGGAAATATTAAAAGTATCGCCTTTAGTCCAGAAGGGAATCTCTGGCTAACCAGTGGAGAGGATAGTGAAATCAGTATCCGAGATACATCAGGTGAGGAAATTGATACAATTTCACTGCCAGATATGCTAGTCTGTGATCAGGAAAACAACAATACGGATGAGAACAGCGAATCATTCCCCAATCCTATCACTCAGGTTGTGTTCGCCTTCATCGATACCAATGATGGTACTGAACCGGATGAAGACAACTGGCGATATAATCAACTTGAAGACGACGAATATGCTGGAATGATGACTATTTTTGAGGATGGCACGATGCGCTTTTTCCCCCTTCATGAGGGAGACTTCAAAAAAACATCATCGGGTAAACATTGTACCGAACCTTTCCCCAAGGATTTAGGACTGATTAAAGGTTTAGCCAGTAGTCCCGATGGGGAACATCTCGTCACGGTAGGAAAAGACGGTGACACTATCAATCTTTGGGATGAAGAAAGTGATCAATTTCAGCAACTTCCCATTCCCATAAAAGACAAGGAGACATTCACCAGCGTAGCATTTAGTCCAGACGAAAAACGACTCGCGATCGCAAGTGCAAGTGCAGGGGAAGATGAGACGGGGTTAGTCCGGATATGGGATATCACCCAGAACCAATTCGTCGAACAATTTGACACCGGACAAGGACAACTTTATAGTGTAGCCTTTAGTCCCTTAGATAGCAGGCAACTGGTTACCGGGGGAGGAGATGGTACTGTCAAGGTATGGGACATATCTAGTAACCGTCCGGCTCAATTCTCGACTACACAGAGGACGATTCAACGTATGGAGTTTAGTCCGAATCAGGAACTCCTCGCCACGATTAATAAAAACAATCAACTCAACCTCTGGAATGTCCGAGAGGATGGTACAGTCAGTTTAAATCCGGCTGCTGAAATCGTCCAACAGCAATACGGAGGCGTGAAGAATGTAACCTTTAGTCCGGATGGGGAGACGTTGATTATTGTGGGCAAAGATGATACGATTAAGCTCTGGACTATCTCCACTAACCAAATTAAGTCCTTTGCCACTCAGCAACAACAAATCCAGAGTCTCGCTGCTAGTCCCAATAAGCGGAAATTAGCCACAATTGGCAGTAATGGTATACTCAAGCTGTGGCAAATTCAGAATGACACTCTCAATCCTATCGATATCTCCAAAAGCCAACTAAGTCGAACACAAATCAATAGTTTAGCCTTTAGTCCAGACGGAAAAAAACTGGCAACGGCACAAGGTAATATCCTGAACCTGTGGACTGTCTCATGGGGTAAACTATCCAATCAGTCAGTGGATCAATTCCAAACCCAGCAACCTATTCAAAGTGTAGCCTTTAGTCCCAACAATAAGAAAATAGCAACGGCTGGAAATCAAGGACTGCTAAAACTGTGGGACACAAAGGGGAACTTACTCGACCAAATTCCCACAAAGCAAACCAGTATTACCCGTTTAGTCTTTAGTCCCAATAGTAACATCATCGCTACCATTGGTCAGAATAGCACACTCAATCTATGGGATACATCGGATAAATCTGAAGCGAAACTGTCCCTAATTTCCACTCATCAGGCTCAAGGTGTTGCAAATGTCGCCTTTAGTCAGGATGGCAAATTCCTAGCAATTGGTCGAAACAATGGCTCGATTGAACTGCGGCAAATAGGTGATGTAGACGCTCTCAAGGCAGGAATTTGCAATACAATCGGAGATTATTTTCAGAATAACCCCGATCGCCAACTTTGTGGTGGAATCGCTGTATCCACCCAGAGAATCCTGAGTCGGGGGGGTGATAAACTCTTAGTACCCAGCCTCACCAATCCGGACAAGCAAGCCGGAGTGCAAGAAATCGCCGCTGGTGCTTTTCCCACAGCGATTGATGAACTCACCTCATCCCTCGAGGAAAACCGCAATGATCCCGAAGCCTTAATTTACTTGAATAATGCTCGCATTGGCACTCGAAAATCCTACACCATTGCTGTATCGGTTCCCCTAGGGAATAATGTTCATCATGGATTGGAAGTCTTGCGTGGTGTGGCTCAAGCTCAAGATGAAATTAACCGAGAAGGTGGGATTAATGGTGTACCCTTGCGGGTATTAATTGCTAATGATAACAACGATCCCAAAGTCGGTAAACAAATCGCCCAAGAATTGAGCAAAAATCCGGACGTGCTGGGGGTTGTCGGACATTTTGCCAGTGATGTTACTCTAGCGGCGGGAAAGGTTTATCAAGCCAACAAATTAGCCGCCATTTCTCCAGTTAGTACCTCTACGCAATGGTTTAAACCCCCTTGGTATTCAAGTCAATATAGGTTCCGCACCGCACCCGACGATAATACCACGGCGACAACGTTGGCTAACTCTATGCTAAATAAACTCCAGGAGAAAAACGCTGTTGTCTTCTATAATTCTCAAAGTCAGTATAGCCAATCCCTGAAGTTAGCATTTAGTGATGCTGTGCGTTCAGCAGGAGGGCAAGTTTTGCAAGAATTTGACTTGTCTGATCTTAATTTTGATGCCCAACAGACGGTTCAAGAATCCACGCAGCAAGGTGCTAAGGTGCTGGTATTATTGCTCGACAGGGAGGAAATCGACGACGCGATTGAGATCATCAAACAAAAGCGTGGGAACCAAATTATTTTAGGGGGAGATGCGTTCTATGGTACGAAACTCTTGGAAGTTGCCCAGGAAGAAGAAAATGTCAAAGACATGATGATTGCAGTTCCCTGGCATATTAGCAATTCTCAGTCCCATTTTGCCCAGACATCAAGAAAGCTTTGGTGGGCAGATGTAAGCTGGCGCACCGCCCTATCTTATGATGCCACCCAAGCCCTGATTGCCGCACTGAAGCAGAATCCCACTCGTCAAGGGGTGGCTGAAACCCTACGTTCAGAAAGTTTTAGTGTTGATGGTGTAACCGGTAAGGTACAATTCTTACCATCAGGCGATCGCAAAAATCAGTTAACCAATCCCTTGAGCCAACTCGTCACGATTGAGCCAGGTTCTCGTTCCGGTTATGGCTATGATTTTGTGATTCACCCATTCACTAAAACAGAAAGCCACTCACAGCCTTGAAAAGGAGGTTTGTAGTAGCTAGTTTGTAGTAGCCAGTTTGTAGTAGCCAGTATGTAGTAGCCACTTTAGTGGCTTCAAATCCTTGATTTCCCAGCACGAAGTGACTACGAACGAACGGTTTGTAGTAGCCACTTTAGTGGCTTACTCTGCTTGCTTTCCCAGCACTAAAGTGCTGACTACAAACCGATCGCAATCCGCTCCTGACACCCCTGAATCTCCAATTCCAGTCGCGGTTCTGGCTGATTACAGAATAGAACACCCCGATAACCACTAGCAACCAGCGTAAAGGATAACTGTTGACTTTCCCCAGCTTCCACCGTCGCGTCTCCTAAATTTACCTGACATTTTTCCCAATCTACACGTACCTCTCGATTACTGAGAATATCAGTAATTAAAACGTGATGGATTGATTTCATTACCTTAATTGCCAAGTGACGCACCGTAAATCCGATTACCCCATTCTCAAATTCCTCTACTCTTATTTCCGGGGGTAATCCAGTAATTGTGAGTTGCTCATTTTTAGGGGATTGGGGAAGTATTGAGTGTGTAGAGGCGGGTAATGGAATTTGCTTTTCGCTATTGATCATAACGTTTGGGCAAAACCCGCCCTGACTAGGTTTTGAGTTAACTCCCTTATCTGTCAAAGGACGTTCTCTTGGCGCTAATGGGGGAATTACAGAGATACCATCGGGATTCATTGCCCACTGCTGCGCTTTTTTAATCAAATTTGACTGCAATTTTGCTGCTTTCCTCAGCTTTCCCTGATTCGTCACATAATCCACCTGTTTTTTCTTCGTCGCGATCCAACGTTCCCGGGCAAATTGACGCTGTTGTAGGTTAGTGTCGTTGACAAATTGTTCGTAAAATGCTAATGTTTCCACCAATGCTCCAACTTTTTCCAGAGCAATTCCTATCTGTGGCATCAACAGGTAGTCTTGCCAGTCACAATTGGATAAAACCCCCTCTTTCATAAATTGTTCATACTGTTGGCGTTGCTCTTTGCTCAAGTTTTGCGGGACTAATTCTGACCCTGCTAGTTCATAAACAATGTCGGAATTTAACGCGGCTTTTTCCTCGGTTGAACCAATGACATTGGGCAAATCGGTTTCTAGCAATTCCAGGGCATCTTGCCAGTATTTCTGGCGGAAGAAATAACGGAACAGTAGCCGTAGTAGCTTGATTCTAATCCCATCCCGCGTCGCCAGTCGAAAACAGTCTTTAACCTTGGCTAAATCATCCAACCCTACATAAACCACACAGGCTTGTTGGTATTCCTGCTTCATTTCCAACGCCTGGGCGACATAGCGCAGCCATTTGCGATCGCGCGGTTTGTCAGCTTGCCGCCATTGGTGAATAATCTGATCAGCTTCGCCTGCTTGTGCCAAATGCGCTAATCCGTCTGGCATACCGACAGTAAAGGCTTTTGCCCGATGATAGTCTGGGAGTTGAGTTGCATTACTTTCGTCCCAATACTGTATCGCTTGATCATAATTTTGGGCGCGATAAAAACAGGTTCCCGCTTGCACCTTTAGTTCGGGATAACCCACTGAGGCTAAGATAGCTAGAACTTCACCAAACTGCTGCCATTGTGATGAGGGTATTGAGGAATCATTGGCAAGGGTTTCAATGCGACGGGCATAATCTTTAATTCCTTGCTGCCATTGTTTTTGCTGATTAACCTGTTGATTTCCCTGAATAACCGATGATTCATGACTGATAATATACCGAGTAAAACTATCCAGCGCGGCTAAATCATCCGTAGGTGTCACCATAAACCGCGCCAGGATGCCCTCAGCCGCTGATTGATGTTGGGGGTGCGAATCATACCAAGCCACCAATTCTGACCAGCACAGCCCCTGCCAGAAGCAATCCCACGCCTGATCGGATTCCCCCAACTCTAGGAAACAATGACCCGCGTCTCGATACTGCCTCTCAAACTTCAGCGCCCACGCCTGACAAGAGTTGGCTTGAGTAATATCCCCTAAATCACGATAGAATTGTTTGGCTCGGCGTAGTAAACTGGGATTCTCTGCGTGTAATCCTTTAAGCTGAAATTCTTGCGCGATCGCACCCGGGTCATCTTCCCGCATTGTCTGTACCATATTTGGCATACCCGGTGCCAGAGTTTTCACATTATCTTGCCAACAGTTTTTGTGTTTAGCATAGCCTAGCATTGCCTGTAACAAGGCTTCATCACTGGCATAGTGCCACAGTTGACGGTTTCCTTTGTCTGAATCGACGATAAATAAATAATCCGTTGCCCGACTAGCCGCAACATAGAGTTTATTGAAAAAATATTCAACTTTGACTTTTTGGTCAATTCCTTGTAGTTTCCAGACATTATCGCTACAGTCTTCACCAAATTTATACAAAATTACCCGTTTAAATTCCAATCCCTTGGCGGAAATGGCGCTTAAAACATTTTTTAATGGTTCTGGGGATAGTGTGGAATGTTGAGTTAATTCTCTCATCTCCTCTGTTCCCTGTGACACACCGAGCGTGTTACCGAGCGGAGTCGAGGTAAGCCGAGGTGTTCCCTGTTCCCTCGGATTCAACTGCGGAAAAATCTGAGATAATACTTCATCCGTTTGGGCATAGGCCAGTTCCTCCCCTTCTTCACAGGGAACAATGATAATCGTGTCTTTGATATAGGTAATTAATTCCTCCGCACTAATAGTCTGATTGAGAATAAACATTTGCGGTTCAGGAAAATCACCTGGATGCCATGCGGTTTGGGGTTGGAGTTCGGGAATGTCAAAGAGGACGTGACGCCAAAGCTGAATTAAATTGGTGAATTGAACAATAGACTGATTCGACCGATAGTTATAGGATAGTTCCTGAAAATTAACCGTCAGCTTTAATTGATCCGCCGGATCAAGGGCGGTAATCACTTCCGCATCAAAAGCCGCTTGGGTACTAGACCAATGGAATCCAGTTGGGTTTAAGGTTTGAAACGGATCACCCGCAAAGGCAAAGGGTAAACTCGGAATCGGTTGGTATCCCAAATGGTATTGGGAAAACAGCGACAGCCGCATAATTAGCTGTAACTCTAGGCGAGTAAAGTCTTGGGCTTCATCGCAGAATATGGCGGTATAGTCGGGATGATAACACTTCAATTCCAAGACTCTGGCAATTAAATCTTGGTCATCCCAGTAACCCAGTTCCGTGGTTAGATGTTTATACCAGTGTTGCCAAATCGTGTCATAGATTCCCTGAAATTTCTCTACATCAATCGTGCGTTCTTTGCGGGGAACTTCCTCCTGATAGTCTTCTGGCGTCATGTCGTCCGATTGACCATAGCCTTTAATAAAACTGCGGATAATGTGCCAACAAATTTCTGGAGAATAGCGGCGGGATTGGGGAAGATGCAGGATCAGTTTGGCTAGGGCGGGTTCGGGACAGGTTCCTTGATACAGTTGTTTGAACCGATGGAAGGAAATATAGTGGTCTGGGTTAAACCGTTGTCGTTCCTGGGGGGGGAGTAAGCTTAACAGAAATTTACCAAAAGGTTGAAAATAGCGATCGCAATTGGGAATGTCATCACCGGGACTGCGTTCAGCGACAAAGCGGTGGTGGGAACGCAGGAGGCGGTTGACCCCATCTCGGGCAATGTCTAATAACCGTTCATTGTAGGTGAGAAACAGGGGTTTACCCGGAAGCGGTTCGGGACGGCGATGTCCTTGGGGGGTGTAATATTTACGGTAGCAGTAGTCGGCAAACAGATAAATCAGCATCGTGGACTTGCCACTACCCGCCCGTCCATTAATAAATAGGGGAAGTGAGTCGGTTTCGAGGGTAGGACAAGACACCGATTGGAGAATCTCCTCTTCTTCCGGGGAAAGGGCGAGATTTGCCTCTCTCCCCCGTTCAATCGCCAGCCAACTTTCGTCATCGGCTAAGAGGTAAGCGGGATAGGAACGACGGGCGAAGGGGGTTAATTCGTGGATAGTCAGGGGTTGGGATAAGCGGTTGGGGGTGTTTGCACCATTAAATAGGGTGGTTCGCACTCCCACTTCCCGAATCTCGGCGCTGGAGGGGGGATGATCAAAGGCGGCTAAGAGAAACAAGACACCGCGAACACTGGCGTCAGTGGTTTCAATCTTGCTGTAGAGAACGTAACAATTGTTTTCACTCCAGAGGTTGACATTTTCGGGAAGGTGGGGTTCACGGGAAACGATTAGGGTTTCGGCGAAGCTATCGGTTGGGATGGCTACAGGATGACCATTGCCATTTCCCGTAGATGTGGCGGTATGGGTATTAATCTGGGAAATAATCTGATAGTAGGTTTTCCACGTCTGTTGCAGTTTCACCGTGGTAAACTGTCTCACCCATTCTTCACTTTCATAGATCACCCAATCATCGGGAACAATATCCCGTTCCCATCCCGGCGGATCAAGCCAAGGGCGCAAGCGTTGCGGGAGTTCGGGTAAGGGTGCAACCGCCTGTTGCTGAGATTGGGCTTGGGTTAGCCAATCGCGAATCTGTTGCAGGTCGAGTTGGGGTTCCAGATGGGTGCGACCATAATCAAGGGGGGATTCCAGAAACTGTTCATAGTCGTGATCACCCCGTTTAAAGATATCAACGAAGCACAACAGTTGCTGATGATCCAGATGCAGGATACGACCAATCAGGCGGCGGTTGAGGATGCGGCGCTTCAGATAAGGATATACTCGCTCAAACCGGGATTGCACTTCATCGAGTCGTTGAGTTTGCAGTTGAGTACACAGATCATCGATGCGATCGCGAATTCCATAGCGTTCTGCTTTCTCATTAAACCCAGAGGTGCGATAGATGTACATTCAAGAGTTCCCGTTCTTCTCTTAATATCTCTATTTTCGTCTAATCGAGAAAGTAGCGGAAACGATTTGAGTAACAATTTATACCAAAACAGGCAATGAGGACGTAGGAGTCATTCATGATTTGCCCCTACTGGCGTGGTAAAGATCATCGATGCGGGAAAATAGGGGCAGTTATTTGTTGCCACACTCATTCGACTATGCCAGACCTATTAACAGAGATTAATCTACCGCCTCAATTTCCTGACCATACCCAGTTACCAGAATCAGATGGTACGGATTATGAGCCGATGACTCCGAATCAACGGGGACATTATCCGATTAAGCCGGGAATTCGCCACCAAGCCAATAGCAAACTTAAAGCCGTCTTATGTGGCTTGTTCTCACCGTAAATGAGCCGCATAAAATTCCTTTTGACTTCTTTAAATTTTCAAAAGACGTAGCATACTACATCTCTACTTTTGAATAGCGATACTCGCTGAAAACGTTAGTGCCTTTCACATTTATCTAAACCGGGATGAGCCGGCTAAACCTTATGGTTAAAATCAGTTTGTTATCTTCAACGCCGCTTTGGTTTTTCCATTTAGTTCCCTACAAAATAGGGGAATGCTTTTTCATTAACCTGCTTCCCCTGTTTATCGTGCAAGTCGTTGGTGGGAGTATCACCGATGTAGGTAAGGCAACAATGGTGGGTTCTCTTGTCAGCGGCTATATAGCGGCGAGTTTTGGATATAGTTGGTGTTTTGCCACGGGTACAGTTTTGACAGGGTTAACGGTTGTTTGTTTTTGGTTACTTGAATTAATTATGCAAAACGACAGTTAAAAAGTTCTGTCATTCCGATAATTAAGATGTAGTCAATGCCTGGAATAAATTGCTTAAGTCACACAGAAATAGCCGAGAACTAAAGTTCTGGCTAAAAGCTAAAACCCGTTAAAACGGGTTCAAAGTCTTAAATTGTCAGCTAAAATTTACTTGGTTATACGAGGATCGCTATATAGCGCGTCTATTAAGCAGGTTTGCGGAAATAAATTCAACCTTATGGAGTTATGTAAACAAGCCTCAAACCCTTACAAAGGGCGTAGCTTGCTTCTCGCGATAGCGAGTATGACAAATGACAAATGACAAATGACAAATGACGATCTCAGCCGTTAACTTTAATTGTCCCCACTTACTTATGACTCTTCTGACAACTGCTCTAATTCTCGCAGCGCCTGTTGACCTGCACCCACGGCTAATCCCATCACCCCGCCAATTGTGGCATATTGAGACATGGCATTGGGTCGCTGATCAGCATGATTAATTTCAGCCACGCCGATGCCTAAGATTACACCCGCAATGCCAGTGATAATGCTGGAGAAAATAATTCGCTTACTATTCATTTTCCCTAACCTAAACTGAAAAAAACTGTAGTAATTTGCTGTATTCTACGTTTACTTTTACCAAAGATTAGGGAAACTGGGTAACTAAAGTCAATTTTTGCAACAAAATTATGGCTTTGTTAACATTGCCTAACTTTTGTTTATACTTTTTGATGAATTCTGCGGCATTCCTTTAATGAATATTACCGCATTGTTACTTCAGGTTTCGGCTCAAGCTCTTGTGACTCCGGTGTCTTCTGGTTTTTGCCAGGGGAATTAAATAAGCGATCGCTCCCCGATTTGATCACAATATAGAGGATAGGAACCACAAACAGACTCAGGAACGTGGCGACAAACATTCCCCCGAAAACCGCCGTCCCCAGGGATTGGCGGCTTCCTGATCCCGCACCAGTGGCGATTACGAGGGGAAAAATCCCGAACAATGTAGAAATCGCTGTCATCAAAATCGGTCGCAAACGCTGCTGCGCCGCCTCAATCGCCGCTTTCCTCAGCGTCAACCCTTGCTCTCGCAACTGATTGGCAAATTCTACAATCAGAATCGAGTTCTTACTCGCCAAACCAATCAGCATCACCAAGCCAATCTGACAATAGACATCATTCGGTAAACCCCGCAGAGATTGCGCCATTAGCGCCCCTAAAATCGCCAATGGAACCGCCAAGAGAATAATAATCGGGTCGATATAACTTTCGTATTGAGCCGCCAACACTAAGAACACAAACACCAAGCCAAAGCCAAAAATAATCGTCGCTTGACCTCCCGACTGGATTTCTTCCAGGGATAACCCCGACCATTCATAGCCTAATCCCGGCGGTAATACCTCAGCAGCGACTTCTTCCATGGCTTGAATCGCGTCTCCCGAACTGACTCCTGGCGCGGCTGACCCATTAATTTCAATCGAGCGGAACAAGTTATAGTGATTAATGGTTTGCGCCCCTGTCGTTGGGGTAACGGTAACTAAATTCCCCAGAGGAATCATTTCATCCCTTGCTGAGCGCACATACAATTGATTAATATCCTCCGGATTTGAACGGAATTGGGCGTCCGCTTGGATATAGACACGATAGGTGCGCCGTTCCAGGGTAAAGTCATTCACATAACGCGACCCCAAATAGGTCTGCAACGTCTCAAAGATATCATCAATATCCACCTCCAACGCCTTCGCCCGGTTACGATTCACCTCAATCTGTAACTGGGGTGTATTCGCCGCATAGGTACTAAACACCGCCTGTAACTGGGGATTCTGATTCGCCGCACCCAGTAATTTCCCCATGTTTTCAATTAGCGAATCCAAGCTAAAATTACCTCGGCGGTCTTGGAGTTGAAATTGGAACCCGCCGAAACTCCCCAAGCCACGAATTGAGGGAGGATTTACGGGAAACACTCTAGCTTCTTTAATCCCAAACAAACGTCCCCGGACTTGATTAATCACAGCTTCAGCGGATTGAGAGGGATCAGTGCGTTCTGACCAAGGCTTCAGCGTGGTAAAAACGATCGCGCTATTCGCCGTATTCCCACTAAAGCCAAAACCGCCCACCGCAAACGTAGCCCGCACTTCATCCAGGGGTAAAATAATATCTTCAATCTGCTCAATCACATCATGGGTGTAGTTGAGCGACGAACCCTCTGGTCCTTGGACAATCGTCATAAAATAGCCTTGGTCTTCATCCGGGAGAAATGCGGATGGCACACTTTCGTAAACCCACACCGTTAGTGCTAATAAACCAATAAACGCCACAATCACCAGAGTTTTCACGCGAGTCAGGATAATCAGAAATCGCCGATATCGCTGCTGCATTCCGTCTAAGAACCGATTAAATCCATCAAAAAAGTGACCCCAAAACCCCGTCGCCTCTGGCTTTTGCCGCAAGATTAAGCCAGACAGGGTTGGCGTCAGCGTCAGCGCCATAAACGTGGAAACGGCAATTGAAAACGCGATGGTTAGCGCAAATTGTCGGTATAACGCCCCCGTTGTCCCCGGAAAGAAAGCCACTGGAATAAATACCGCCATTAACACCAATGACGTGGCAATTACCGCCCCCACCAATTCCCGCATGGAAATAATCGCCGCTTGTCGAGATTTGATTCCCCCGCGTTGAATCTTGGTGGTGATATCTTCAACTACAACAATTGCATCATCCACCACCATGCCCGTGGCGAGCGTCAACCCAAATAAGGTCAAACTATTAATCGAAAAATCAAAAATTTTGACAAAAGCAAACGTGCCAATTAGAGATACAGGAATCGTAATTGCTGGAATAATCGTGGTGCGCCAGTCTTGTAAGAACACAAAAATAACCAACACCACCAATCCCACTGCTTTTAGCAAGGTGAACACCACTTCCGAGAGGGATTGATTAACAAAATCTGTGGTGTCAAAGCCAATATCATAGGTCATCCCTGGTGGGAAATCCGCCGCCAGTTTCGCCATTTCCGCTTTCACCGCTTTCCCTACGTCTAGGGCGTTACTCCCAGGAACGGTAATAATTCCCAACCCGACGGCTTCATTTGCTCGAAATCGCAGGAACGTGCCATAATTTTGCGCCCCCAATTCTACACGACCAACATCGTTAAGTTTAATCAGGGTGCCATCTTCATCGGTGGCTAAAATCAATTCCTCAAAGTCCGAAACCGTTTCTAAGCGACTAATTGCCCGTAAGTCAATTTGATATTGCTGTCCCTCTGGCGCGGGCGGTTGACCAATACGCCCTGCGCCCACCTGGATATTCTGTTCCCGCAGTGCATCAACCACATCTTGCGCCGTCAGGTTACGACTAGCAAGGCGTTGCGGGTCTAGCCAAAGGCGCATCGCATAAGTACGTTCGCCAAAAATTCGCACATTTCCCACCCCATTCACTCGTTTTAGGGCGTCTACCAAATACAAGTCGGCATAGTTACTTAAAAAGAGATTATCGTACTCGCCATTTTCTGAGTACAGACCAAATCCCATCAGGAAGTTAGTCGATTCCTTATTTACCGTCACCCCAGTTTGGAGTACAGATTCTGGCAATTGGGGCTCAGCTAAAGAGACGCGATTTTGCACATCAACCGCCGCAATATCCTGATCCTTGTCTGCTTCAAAGGTGATATTGATTGAACTGGTGCCATCATTGCTACTGCTTGATGTCATGTAGCGCATCCCATCGACACCATTAATTGCCCGTTCTAAGATAGTCGTCACCGCATTTTCCACGGTTTGAGCATCGGCACCATTATAGTTAGCTTGGACACTAACTTGTTTGGGGCTAATATCGGGATATTGGGCAACAGGTAGCGTGGGAATACTCATTGCTCCGATTAACAGGACAATCAGGGAGCAAACAGTCGTAAATACAGGTCGTTTAATAAAAAATTCGACAAACATTTAAATTTTAGGGAACAGGGAATAGGGAACAGGGAATGGGGGAGATGGGAGTTGTAGGGGTTTGGTCTCCAAACCCCATTTCTGATGTAGGGGGAGATGGGGGAGATGGGGGAGAGGATGAACAATCAACCATGAACAATGAACAATCAACAATCAACAATCAACCATGAACAATCAACAATCAACCATGAACAATCAACAATCAACCATGAACAATCAACAAT
>NZ_JBKHHI010000047.1:0-24666 GCF_046539235.1 Coleofasciculus sp. | reverse complement strand
CCATACTCAGATTTTTCTAGTAATTGCTAGATTTTTCCGGGTTAAATGTATCTGACCCAAGATCCGCGATCGCTATAGCGGCGAATCAGTCGCTGGCGTAGGTTGGGTTCGACTAACCAACCGACTTCTAGAACGAAACTGTGACCGGATTTAATCGTTAGTGGACAGTTAGAAGACGCGCCATCGGGAAGCAGTACCACCTGAACGGGTAATCCACCATCCTGGAAATAGATCATCGCTCCGTCGATTCTAGCACTGGAGGTTAGGGTCTGAACGGATGCACCGACGCCAAAGGTTAACTGTTGAACGAGGCGATTACTGTCTTGGCGTTCAATCGTGAGTTTAGTGGAATAGGTATCCGGCGATCGCAAGTCGGGATAGAGGGTAATGGCTTCACCTTGCCATTCTCCCAATAACTGATCAACGGTTAGAGGGGGACGTTCTGGGGTATCGGTTCCGGCGCGTTTTTCCCGAATTAAGGTTAACTGAGACAGATGAGCGTCTTTATTGTAGAGTTGCACTAACCGTAGGCGGCGATTTCCAGCAATTAAGCCCAATTCAGCCCCAAATTCGGAAAAAGGACCCCACTGCATGGAGCCTTGAGAGAATGCTCCGGTCTCAAAGAATAGCACACTTCTGGCTAAGGAACTGTATTCCAAGACCGTTTCTTCGACAGCGCGATCGGGGGGATAACGGCGAATCACCTGACGCACCGTTTTATTTTGATTGATTCCCTCCAAGCTGACAACCGTCGGCGTATCTGTTGACGGTTCTCCTTGCGGCGAGAAGCGGGTAAACGAACCTTGCCATTCGCCTAGATTTTGTAGTAAACAGTCCCATTGCGATCGCATTGTTATTCATTCAAAACTCGTTCATTGGGTTGGGGCGGGTTTAGTAACATCTGGGTGAGAAAAAAACGATAGTCGTGAAACCCGCCCCTACAGATGCTTTTGGGATCACGTCTCTACAGGTTTTAACTCGACGCACTGGTATAAAACCGCAGGGCAAACCGCCAAAATATACCGGACGCTAACAGTAATCCTAATGCCAGAATCGCTGCACCCACCACCCAGATGAACTCACCGCGACCTAAGATCACCTCGGCGGGTATCGTGGTTAAGAACGCCACAGGGACAACAAAGGTAAAGAAAAATCGATAAACGGTGGGATAAGCCACCATCGGAAAACGCCCTGCTTCCAACAACCCGCGCAGCACTTCAGTCACATTATAAATTTTGACAAACCAAATACTCGTGGCTCCCAGTATAAACCAGAGGCTGTAAAGACTGATCAGACCAAACACCAAGGGAACAGCGCCCAAAAGGTAATCAACCCCACTAAGGTTAAGGCGTTCACCTGCATAAGCTAGGAGGATTCCAGCAAAAATTAAATCGGGCAATCCCCAAGGCGATAGGGTGCGAGATGACAGCCAAAACTGGGAACTAATCGGCTTCAGTAAGATCAAGTCGAGCGTACCTTGTTGGACATGCTGGACAATGCGATTGAGATTAGGACTCAGCAGCGTCGCCGCAAATCCTTGGAGAAGGGTAAAAATCCCCAGAATCACCAAGGCTTCTTCCCAACTCCAGCCCTCAAAGGTGTAGCCCGTGCGGTAAAACAAAAATAACCCAAATAAACTGCCCACTAAGTTTCCGAGACTGCTTAAGGCAGCAATCAGAAAGTTGAGGCGATACTCGAGTTCAGCGGCGAGAGCAGTCCTCCAGAACAACTGGAGTACGTTCAGATATCGTTTCATTATGATTAAGATAGCAGAAATAACCCCTGAGGATAGCGGTTAGGTGAAGCAAAATTGTGACAAAATGTAAATTAAACCGTGAGGATATCCAATGAGAAAAATTTTAGTGATTGAAGACGAAAGCTTAATTCGAGATAATCTCTTAGAACTACTGGAAATTGAAGGATTTGAAGCCATCGGAGCAGACAATGGTCAGGCTGGGGTGGAAATAGCCAAAGAGTTTCATCCGGATGTAATTTTGTGTGATGTGATGATGCCTAAACTTGATGGTTATGGCGTTTTAGAGGCATTGCGTCAAGATCCTAGCACGGCTGACACTAAATTTGTCTTTCTTACAGCCAGTGCCGATCAAATTAATCTGATGAAAATTAGGGGATTAGGCATTGATCATATTCTCAAACCCTTTAATGTGGACAAATTCTTGACATTGCTGCAGCATCAAAATAGTTAAATAACGTAGCCCAAACAGCAGCCAATGCAGAACGCTTAACTGAGATAATTCATGACTGGAGCGATTGGCGCGTTCAAACCGACTATTTTCTAGTCCTTGTCTTCCTTGTCCTATCTATCTACGCCGATCAACTGCAACTGAGTGTAAATTCTCGAAGCAGTTAGCTTTCCCATCAAAATGCAACCATTGGCGCAAAGGACACCAAGGCGTTCATAATGTTCAGTAGAGTTCAAGGAATTTTTTGTGTCTCAAAAACGCAGGGTTTGGGTGATAGTCGTGTTAGTGCTAGCCGTGCTGGCATTTGTGGGTATATCGACGATTCCGCTGTTGAGGACTGTCGTAGAAAGCAATCAGCCGTCTGCTGTTACCACACCGAATGCCCAACCCAGCCTATCCGCCGAACAGCAAAATCAACTCGAAGAACAAGCTAAAGGGTATGAACTGGTTTTACAGCGAGAACCGGAAAATCAAACCGCATTGCGGGGACTATTAGAGACAAAATTACAGTTAAGGGATATTGAAGGCGCGATCGCACCCTTAGAAACCTTAGCTGAACTGAATCCCGACCAACCCGAATATGGGGTGTTGCTAGCTCAGGCAAAAGAACAAACCGGCGATCGCGAAGGTGCAGCCCAAGCTTATCGTCAAATTTTAGCCTCACAACCCGGAGATATCAATGCCTTAAAAGGATTAGCCGCTTTGTATATTCAGCAAAACCGTCCAGAAGCGGCGATTGGTCTATTGCAAGAGACGATTAAAAACGCTGGACAACAGAATCAGACTCAACCGGGTAGAGTAGATGTGAGTTCGGTCAAATTGTTGTTAGGAGAAGTCTACCTGAGTCAACAGCGGTTTACCGAAGCCCTCACCATTTATGATGAACTAATCGAAGAAAATCCCCAAGATTTTCGCCCGGTATTGGCTAAAGCCCTAATTCTGCGCCAACAAGGGAAAACCGAAGCAGCCAAGCCTCTATTTACCACAGCGGTTTCGTTAGCACCGCAGGAGTACAAAGATCAAGTCAAGCAACTTGCCACATTAAGCGAACAGCCTACACCTGCACCAACCGCATCTCCTGATAATAACGAGACACCTGATTTTCCCGAACCGCTTCCGGAAGGGGATGAAAATCCTTAACAGTAGGGTTTGGTAACAGTAACAGTAGGGTTTGGTTACCAAACCCCTACATTGGTTGCCATTTCAATTATGATCGCTATAAGGGAGGCTTTTCTGTGGCAGGTATCAGACAATGGTGCGATTAAAACGGTGGCAGTGGATCGTATTGGCAATGCCGATCGCGTCCATAATTACATTCTTACTTTTATCTGCTGGTTGGCAAATCCACGAGTGGGGAATTAATTGGATCTGGGGTATCTTTATCCTGATCTTCGCGGGTTGGCGTTGGTTGCTAGTAAAATGGACAGGGACAACAGTCGATCAGGTAGAAGCAGCAGTAGCGGAGGTTAGCGATCAACTCGACGCTACCACAGAGGAAACAACTGCCTTACCCGCCACCGATGAGGCGACTCAAAACGCCGAAGCCGCCCTGCAAACGGTGCTGAAAAAAGCACAGGATGATCCGCCCATCTGGGAAGACTGGCAAACCTTTTGGCAACGATGTCAGGAACTTGTGATCGCCATCGCCCATATCTATCAGCCGGAGGCGAAATATCCCTTACTCAATATCTACATTCCCCAAGCTTATGGGCTGATTCGGGGGACAGTGGATGACTTAGATCAGTGGATGCAGAAGTTATCGCCAGCGCTGAGTCAGGTGACAGTGGGACAGGGATTGCAAGCCTACGAAGTGTACCAGAAACTCGAACCCTCCGCCCGCAAACTCTGGCAAGCCTGGAGTTGGGCGCAGTGGGTAGTCAATCCGGTGGCGGCGCTAGCCAAACAAGCGAGTAAGCGTTCGAGTAACCAAGCTACCCAGCAACTGTTGATGAATTTGGCACAGATGCTGCGCGAAGCGGCGTTAAAGAATTTATCTCGACAAGCGATCGCGCTTTATAGTGGAAGTACCCCACCGGGTTCAGCTATCGTCTCCCCACCCAAACCGCAACTCCCCCAGGTAAAAACTCAAACCCTGCGCGATATCCTCGAACAAGCTGAACCGGTAGAAGCGGTTGAACAAAAGCCCGTGAGTATTTTGCTAGTGGGGCGTACTGGATCGGGTAAAAGTAGCCTAATTAATACATTATTTCAGGCAGAACGAGCCGAAGTCGATGTCTTACCCAGTACCGATCGCATCCAGAATTACCACTGGCAAACTCCAACTGGAGAAACCCTGACGCTGTGGGATACGCCGGGATATGAACAAGTCAACCGATCCGATTTGCGGGACTTGGTACTCGATTATGCCACGAACGCCGATTTACTGCTACTGGTAACCCCCGCCCTCGATCCGGCGCTACAAATTGATGCGGAGTTTCTCAAGGAAATCCAAACAGATATTGAAGACTTACCTGCCATTACAATCGTCACCCAAGTCGATCGCCTGCGCCCGATTCGGGAATGGCAACCCCCTTATGATTGGCAATGGGGGGAACGTACCAAAGAAAAAGCGATTCGGGAAGCGACAGAATATCGCGCCCAGAGTTTAGGGAAATGGTGCGATCGCGTCTTACCCGTGGTGACGGCGGATTGGAAAACCGGGCGCACCCCTTGGAATATCGAGGCGCTATCCTTCGCCTTAATCGACGCGATCGCACCTGCCAAACAACTGCGTCTTGCCCGCTTTTTGCGAAACCGAGAAGCCCGTACAGCGGAAGCAGCTAAAATTATTGACCACTATACCTTTCAGATGGCAACGACTCAGGGGTTGGCAGCGTTTCTGAAAAGTCCGGTGCTACAGTTTGTATCCACAGTAACAACCGGATCTCCCACCTTAGCATTTGCCCTGGCTGAACAAATTCCCGTCGAACAGTTACCCGTAGTCATTGGCAAATTACAGATGGCGTATGACTTATTCTCCTTGTTGAGTGCAGGGGATACTCAGATGCAATTCGACTTGCGATCGCTGTGGTCATTATTGCTGGACAATTCATCTTCACCTGATCGCAATGCGTGGGCATTTGGTCACGCTTTGGTAGAATATTGGACACAGAATATGAGTGTTGAACAATTACGCCAGAAGTTTAAGTTTTATCTGAACCAGCAACTGGACTTTGGACAAAAGGAAACGGCTTGAGGAAATAGATCTCAAACCCTTACATAAACATAAGACATAAGACGTAGCTTGCTGCTCAAGGTAAGCGAGTTCTCAGCCGTTAACTTTTATGGTATGAATTAGGAAGTATCCTGGTCAAACACTTTTGTACCAATCACCTCAAGACGCGATCGCACGATGCCTACCTCTAGTCACCCCCTCCAAAAACCTGAATTTCGTCGCGAACATCGCTTAGGACTCGTCGTGTATGGTGGTGTTTCTCTCGCCATTTATATGAATGGTATCTGCCGCGAATTCTATAATGCGGTACGGGGTCGAGGTATCTATAAACTGATTAAAGCCCTAACGGATTCGGATATTGTTGTGGATATCCTCTCCGGAACCTCAGCCGGCGGTATTAATGGCGTGTTACTGAGTTACGCCCTTGCCAATAGCACCAAAGACACAATGGTTGACTTTAAAGAATTTGGACAAATTTGGCGTGAGAGTGGGAATATCCGCGAACTAATGCATCACCCCTCAACCCAGGAAACTCAAAGGGAGTCGGTTTTGGATGGTGCAGGATATTATCAAACAGCCCTAGCCGAAGCGTTTGAAAAAGGCATTTATAATCGCACGGATGCGCCAGATGGGGAGTGGGTTTCAGAGTTGAATGAACTCGATTTATTTGTCACAGGAACTGACATGCTGGGACGCATTTACCAGGTATTTGATGATACCGGTCAAGTCATTGAAGTCAAAAATCACCGCCAGATTTTTCGCCTCAAGCATCGTCAAGGACGCCACGAACCCTTTAATCCGGATAGTGATCCAGCGGATTTAAGTCGGACTCCGGAACAAACCTATCAATCCCTAGCAAAACTATGCCGAATTACCTCATGCTTTCCCGTGGCATTTCCAGCGGTTAATGTAGGTTTAAAGGAAGATACAAATGACGTCGATCAGCGACTGATTCAATGGGGACAATTGGAGAACCGTGACTTACCCGAACAGCGACCGAAAGAGGGGTATCAACTCCATTTTATTGATGGTGGCGTGTTGGATAATCGCCCATTTAGTTACACGATTAAAGATATCTATTTTCGCACCGCTAACCGTCCCGTCGATCGCAAGCTGATTTATATCGACCCCAATCCCGATCGCTTCTTGGCAAATCCCAAATTTAATGCCATGGCGAAGCCTACCACCTGGGAAGTGCTTCAGGATGCGTTAGTTGGACTCCCGACTTATGAAAGCATTAGCAACGATTTGGAGTTAATCCAAGCCCAAAACGATAAAATCTACCGCTATAATAGCTTACTCGCCAGTGTAGAAACAAAAAACCCAGGTCAACCGGGTACATCAAACGAGATTACCGTCAATGAAGAGATTTACCTCCGTAGCCGCCTGATTGGTTTGCGCGATCGCATCCTCCCCCTGATTTTACGCATGGATCAAGGGCAAACCACGGCTTCAGGGACTGATAAAAAAGTCATTTTAGATAAAACAGGACAACGGTTAATTGCGGGCATCATCAGCCCGACCAATAGTCAAGATAAAGATATAATTCTTCAACAAGCTAGTCAGCATATCCGTAATCTGGATATAGACTATGGGTTGAGGAAGCATTTCTACATTATTGATAAGCTATTTCAGCAGCTTGAGAAAACAACCGCAATCGATGAATATAATAAACAGCGATTACTTGTCAGTCGGTTAAATCGACAACTTAAACTGCTAGAAGTAATCCGCTTTACCTTAGATACATTACTCAGTCATCCGCAGGTTAGTGAATCTTTCTACAGTTTACTGGAGCAAAGTTTAGAAAATTCTGACCTTCAATTTCTACAGCAGTGGCGCCAGCAAGTCTATGATCGTCTCTTGCGTTTGCACCGCTTTTTCTTTGATGCGGATGGTTTAAATGACCTGTCTCCATCGAACCTAGACCAAAATCGCCTGGAGTTCGTTCCCGCCAACTTTTTTAAGACATTACCCACCGCGGCGGAACAGTTAGGAGTAGAGTTAAACCAGCTTCAGGAAAAACCGAGGGACTGGTTACCGCAAAAACAGATTTCTAGTATTATGGCACAATTCCAACAAAAAATTCGCCAACTTGATGATGATCCATCGCTCCTCAAGCGTATTTGGTCGGATCAAAAATACCAGGATAGTGATCCGGACAACTGTAGTCAGATGTTTTGCTCCATTCTCTATCAAATTAATCAGGCATCAGAAAGGCTGATTCAAACCAGTAAACTCAACGATTATGATGATATTCTCAATCGTTACCAACAGTTTTATGAATTAGATCGGGTACTATATCCTTTTGAATATTTAACCAATCTTGCTGAAAAAGATATAATTGAGACAATTCGCTTTAGTCCCGATGATGCTCAGCTAGGGTTAGGTAAGGGAAAAACATTAGATGATAAATTGGCTGGGGATACCTTACGAGCTTTTGGCGGATTTTTTAAGAAATCATGGCGTTCCAATGATATGTTATGGGGGCGATTGGATGGACTCAATCGTCTTGTTGAAGCCTTAGTTACTCGTGAATCATTACAAAATTTTCCAATTTTTTTGGCGCGACAAACCCAAGCACAAGGATGTACAGAAGATGAATACTTTGAACAACTGGTTCAAGACTGTTTTCCCGATTCCACAGCCAACACTCGTCAGAAACTCAAATCCCATCTTCGCTTATTAGCTGATCCAAATCTGTCCGATGCAGCGATGCATATTATCTTAGACGATCTGGTTTTAGAAGGTCATCGCTCAATTTTAATGACCGACTTAGAAACAGTGATTGAAGATGAAATCAGCGAACAACTAACCTGGAATCGCCAACGGGTTAAACCCACTGATCCTGATGATGTGGAACGATTACTTGCTCAACTCGGTGATCAACCACCCAGCTATCAACCCGTTCCAGGTTATTTTGAGAAAACGGTGAATACTCTAGCGGCGGCAAAATTAGCCAAAGATGCTATTGGTAGGTTCTCTCCCCAAGCCAAAGAAGACTTCTTTCGCAATCAATACCGGATTGGTAAAGAAACAATTTTAAAAGATATTCCCGGAATTGTGCTGGCAAATCTTGCTACTCGTGCGGCTTTAATCCTGCGAGATATTATGATTACGACTCTAGGAAAGCAACGTGCGAATAAACTTCAAGGGCTTTTAAGCTATCAATTTGTGAATAAATCATTACAACTTGTCTATTGGTGGTTACAATTAAGAAGTCCAGCTGCGTTTCAAAGCCGCAATTTTATCGGAAAGCGACCGCTAATATTAGTTCTACAGGTACTCTTATTACTTATGGCGATTATCAGTGTTGTGATTACTGTCTCCAATTCGCCTATACCCACAGCTATCGCTATCATTGCTATATTATTGTTTTGGTTACTCGGCTATGCTTTGAAAAAGTCTTAATTATTTGTCATTTTTTAAGTAAATGGGAGCAGGAAATTCAAATTCAAAATTTATTTTATAAGTGCCGATTTTGTAACGCTTTCATTTCCTGTCGCACATCGACAACAATCTGTAACGCTTCATTCAGTAAACGACCATGTTCCGTGGCTTGATCACTAACTTGTAAAGCTGTCAATGCCATGAGATTATTATCAAATAGTTCAGAATTATATTTGATAAATCTGGCATTTTCTCTCAAAATTCGTTCAGTTTTCAAGGCTCGAATAATATCGTCACGGGTTAGCCGAAGTGCCTGAATGACTTGTCCCCGATTTTGTAAGCTCACACCCGGATTGCCGACGGCTTCAATTTTATCATTAATATCAATGGCTTTAATCACCCGATTAAATCGGTTGACATCTTCAAAGAGTCTGACTAAATTGCGACATTTGCGGCTAATGGCAATTTTGCGAATATCGTTTAAGAATAAGGTGATGGCAAGAATGGAAGGGACAGAAATTAATAACTTCAAATGTTCCGGAAAAACCTGGATCAGCACAAACCCGGTTAAACTAATCAGTAGCATAATCAAAAGGGTTTTAGTAATCTCCGCGATAAATTTGGGTAGAGTTGGCGGTCTCAAGACGGTATCAACGCTCACTCCACTCAAATGTTTGAGTTCTCCTGGGGTAATTTCGAGTCCCTGTAAGTCAGGTCGCATCGTGGGTATGATAGTTTAACTTTAGCGATCCGGGTTCGGCTTAATCAGTGATACACATAGTTGTATCTTCCTCTGTATTAGCACAAATGAGGACAAGGGAACAGGGAACAGGGAACAGTAAGGATTTGACGCTTGTTAGCATTTCTTCGTACAGCGGACAGAATTTATGTCCAGGTACTTGGCTACGATTTTAGCTCGATGCAAAATTCAATGGTTAATTTTGGGAATATTACTCAGTGCAGAAGCATCAGTTAGTTCTGCCGCCGTTTCCTTTTTGACCACAGCGATTGTTCCGGCTGATTCCATTACAATCGCTTCTACGTCTTCTAAAGAAGCAATTCTGTTTTCACGCACGGCTGCTAATAATTGTGCTTGCGTTACCCGTTGCGCTTGCATGGCTTTGCGTAAAAATTGACCTCGAAAGTAAAGCAGTGAGGGACTTGCTGTTATCAAGTTGTCGAATGGCGATGAGCGAACAGTTAGCCATGAAACCAGGTATTGTAAGAAAATTAGCGTAAAGAATGCCGTGACACTTTCCGCTAACGATACGCCTTTTGCCGTAATTAATCGTCCCAGGGTAGAACCGATCGCAATCGTAATTACAAAGTCAAAGGCATTCAACTGAGCTAACGCACGTTTGCCAGATATCCGCAGCAAGATGATTAAACTGACATAGGCTAAGGTTCCGACAACAACGATGCGGATTAACGGTTCAATACCTCCATAAAAGAAAACAACCTTGTCCATAATAGATAATGATAGTTGATTTAACGTTTTTGATTTCTGAAATCCGGCGCACTGTCTTCTTTCGGAGATGCACCATGATAGCGGTGCAACACGGGGTAAGCAAGCTGTTGTTCGGTTAGTGTACCAAGTTGTGATGACATCGACATTAATTGCAAATCTAGTCCAGGAAACCCTTTGCCATCCCAGATGTTCAAAACGAACTCTTCGGCAGAATTCCCTAGTCCGGTAATTTGACTAGCCAACGATTGCTTAGTCGTCACGCCTCCAATTACAGATAGTAAAAAGCTAACCACCATCGTAATCAGCAACATACCACTCAGCGTTGTGAAGGAAGTAGCAATCTCCCAACCGCCACGACTGGGATAGATATCACCGTTGCCCATCGTTGAAATAGTAAAGGCAACAAAATAGAACGTTCACCGCGCCTTTAATTACCCACTAGTAAGACTTCAGTTGTGCGTATTTTTGCCTCAAGCGCAATTTACCGAATCTAGCAAAAGACATAAACATGAAATGACTGCCAGCCCGTCGAGGGGGGCGAGCGTTAGCTTACTCTGACGCTCCTGTCATCGCTACAGCGTCGCTCTCCAATTGCCCTGGTGAAGAACTCTAACAATGTAGGTAAAGTTACAAATCAAGTGCAAGTATTCTGGCAAAGTATCTATATTACTTGCGTGTTTATGGTTTCACTCGCGCAAATGTGATCAACTTATGAGAAAACGGCGATGGTTTCTGGGATTGAGCTTAATGACGCTGTTAGTAGCGTGCGGTTTGTCTGTGGTTAACCAAAAATCCCTCTCACCGTCACCTGGAGTGACACTCACGGTGGGAGCGGCATCTGATCTGCAATTTGCTTTTGAGGAGATGGGGAAGCAGTTTGAGCAGGAAACGAATACAAAAGTTGTGTTTAACTTTGGCTCAACGGGGCAACTCGCCCAACAGATTGCTCAAGGTGCGCCGATGGATTTGTTCGCTGCCGCGAATAAGGCGTTTGTGGAAGACTTGGATCGGAAAGGGCGAGTTATTTCTGACACCAAACAAATTTATGGGCGAGGACGGATTGTGCTGTGGGTGCGGCAAGACAGTCCGTTGCCAATTAAGCAGATTCAGGAGTTGACTAATCCAGCAATCAAGCGAATTGCGATCGCGAATCCAGAACACGCGCCCTATGGCATTGCGGCAAAACAAGCCTTGGAGTCGGTGGGGATTTGGGATGAACTGCAACCCAAATTAATACTAGGGAAAAACGTCAGCCAGACTTTACAGTATGGTCAAACTGGCAATGTGGATGCAGCGATTGTTGCCCTATCCCTGGCAGTGGTTACGCCCAATGGACGCTACGAAATCATCGCCGACAACTTGCATCAACCCCTCGATCAAATGCTGGCGGTGGTTGAAGGAACACCCCACGCCAAGCAAGCGCGGCAGTTTGCCGAGTTTATTAATGGTGAAATAGGCAGACCCCTGATGGGGAATTATGGCTTTATCCTGCCAGGGGAGGAACCAATTCAATGATTTGGACTCCATTGATTCTATCGTTACAGGTCACTGTTGTGGCGAGTTCCTTAATCTTCGTCTTGGGCTTGGGACTGGGTATTGTCTTAGCGCGGACTCGGTTTCCAGGGCAAATTTTTGTTTCGACTCTGCTGAATTTACCCCTGGTGTTGCCTCCTAGTGTGGTGGGATACTTGCTGCTGCTAGCGTTGGGGCGAGGTAGTCCTGTTAAGGAGTGGTTGGGTATTGATATTTTGTTTACTTGGCAGGCGGCTGCGATCGCATCTACTGTTGTAGCTTTACCCCTAATGGTAGAATCCACCCGCGCTGCGATCGCCAATGTCAGTCCAGAACTCGAATATGCCGCTCGTACCTTGGGTTCATCAGAGCTAGAACTTTTATGGCGCATCACGATCCCAATTGCCTATCGGGGAATTTTAGCCGGATTTAGCTTAAGCGTTGCCAGAGGTTTGGGTGAGTTTGGTGCCACGTTGATGGTTGCAGGTAGTATTCCCGGGCGGACACAAACCTTACCCCTAGCGATTTACGATGCCGTGCAAATGCAACGGTATGGGCTAGCGAATGGAATGGTACTGATTATGAGTGCGATCGCGCTTGCCATTCTCTGGTGGGTACGCCATCTGGAATCCGTTCAAGCTCACCGTACTGTGAAACCCATTGCCAATCACCATGACGCTGATCGTAGACATTCAGAAGCGACTCCCCCACTATACGCTGAACGCTGCCTTCACCGTTGAGCGAGAACCTCTGGGTATTATCGGGAGTTCGGGGTCTGGCAAAAGTATGACGTTGCGTTGTATTGCTGGAATTGAAACACCCACAAAAGGCACCATTGTTCTCGGCGATCGCATTTTGTTCGACTCTCGCAAAGGCATTAACCTACCGACACGCGATCGCCTAGTTGGTTTCCTGTTTCAGAACTATGCCCTCTTCCCCCACCTCAGCGTTGCGGAAAATATTGCCTATGGACTCAAAGGACTCTCAAAAATTGCCCAATCTAGACAAGTATCCACTCAATTGGAAAAGGTGCAGTTACTAGGATTTGAGCAACGTTATCCCCATCAGCTATCCGGTGGGCAGCAGCAGCGAGTTGCTTTGGCAAGAGCCTTAGCTACAAACCCAGAATTGTTGCTTTTAGATGAGCCTTTTTCTGCCCTTGATCCTCACCTGCGGAGTGAATTGGAAAAACAACTGATTAAAACCTTATCTGATTATCATGGATTAACATTGTTTGTCACCCACAATTTGGAAGAAGCCTACAGAATTTGTCAAAAGCTCCTCGTTCTTTCGGCAGGAAAAATTGTGGGATATGGAGAAAAACAAAGCATCTTTACTCGACCTGGAACTCTGACAGTTGCTCAACTCACTGGATGCAAAAATATCTCCCCGATTCAAAAGATTACCTCTTATGCCCTAAAAGCGTTGGACTGGAACTGCACCCTAACAACCTCTGAACCCGTTTCCGATACTGCTGCTTACGTCGGAATTCGTGCCCATCAACTGACCTTTTCTAATAATACAAACCGAGAGAACACCTTTCCCTGCTGGCTAGCGTGGACGAGTGAGACGCCGCACCGGATGACAATTTTTATCAAACTCAATACTCCTCCGAAAAATAGCGAAGATTACCATCTGCAAGCAGAGGTTTTTAAAGAGAAATGGAAACAACTTGAACATCGCCAGTTTCCCTGGTTTGTCTGTTTAGATTCCTGGAAATTATTGTTGCTTAATCACTAAGAATTTTGGCTGAAACCACGAAGTATTTTAACCTTGATTGGTTGTGCTTAAGCTACCCTAATTTTCACAGTCAGTTGTGCAACCAAATCGTATTTCACTAACTCACCAATTACTCTAACGATTTCTTCTGCGATTGCCCTTACTTAGAATCTGGTAATGTGGATGCAGGGTAAGCGAAGTGTGAGATAACGTGAAGCAAGACAATAACCTTTGCAATAACTTGAAGCAAACCCGCATTCGTTTGGGCATGAGTCAGCAAGATTTAGCCAAGTTTGCGGGAGTGTCTCGTCAGACGATAAGCGGTGTGGAATCGGGACAGTATGCCCCATCTACTACCGTAGCGCTGCGGTTAGCAAAGGCATTGGGTTGTCAGGTAGAAGATTTGTTTTGGCTCGAGCCAGATACTCCTGAAATTGAAGCCATTCCATCTGAGACGATGCCGACGGGTGAAAAGCTACGGCTGAGCCTAGCACGAGTGGGGGGACAATGGGTTGCTTATCCCTTAATTGGCAATGATGGGTTTCGCCTAGAAATGATTCCCGCCGATGGAGAGGGCGATCGCCAACCTGACTCGACAACGATTCGAGTTAAACTGTTGGATGAACCGACGAAACTGCATCACACCGTTGTCCTAGCCGGTTGTACTCCAGCACTTTCATTATGGGCACGGGCAACCGAACGGTGGCATCCTGGCTTACGAGTTCACTGGACTTCTGACAACAGCATGAGGGCATTACATCGTCTGTGCCGAGGCGAAGTTCACATTGCCGGGATGCACTTGTATGACTCTAAAACGAAACAGCATAATGTTCCTTTCGTGCGTGCCGCTCTCAAGGATACGACGGCGGTTTTGATTAACTTGGGGATTTGGGCAGAAGGCTTGTTGATTGAGTCTGGTAATCCTCTCGGACTCAAAACTGTGGCTGATCTGGTACAACCAAATGTTACGATTGTCAACCGAGAACAGGGAGCTGGAAGTCGTCAATTGTTAGAGCTCACGCTTCAGCAAGCAGGTATTCCCTTTGAAGCAGTGAAAGGATTTGAACAAATTGTCTGTGGTCATTTGGCGGTAGCGCAAGCCGTGGCGACGGGTAGAGCATCTGCAGGAGTGAGTACCGCATCGGTAGCAACGGCGTTTGGACTTGATTTTATTCCTCTACATCGTTCTCGATATGACTTGGTGATTCTTAAACCTTATTTGGAAGAAGCCCCGGTGCAACAGTTACTCAGCACATTGGGGCATCGACGAGTACTGTCTCAACTTGAGGCGTTGGGAGGGTATGACACCAGTCAGACGGGGGAAGTCGTGGCAACAGTTGAACCAAAACCGGTTCTTCCGGACTTATTATGCTAAATTGCCTCAGACTACGCCCAAAAACTTTGCTAAGCAAGGTTTTTGGGCGTTATTTTGAGTTAAATTAGACTGTTGAGGTACAAAGTCACGGTATAACTCGATCTGAAGCCATTTTAACTAACAGTTTGGCTGAGGCAAGTCCGGAAGAACCAGAAACCTGATGACTCATTCTTTAGTTCACTCAATTCGGCAAAAATTTCAGTCGTGGTTTACCCAGGCGCAAGCCGCAGTAGCAATCGAGGATGAAGAGGTTGAGTTGCCCGATGGGATTCAGACTCAACTGTGGCAAAAAATCCAGGCAATCCCCTGTTGTCAGGTCTATCAAACCACAGTGCAAGAGGTGATCACCGCTGGGGTTGAAAACTGGCAACATCACCTGGATGCCGCCAATAGTTTGATCATTTTGGGCAGCCCCGTAGAACCAATTGCCAAAATTTTGAGCGATAGTCTGCAATCCTGGCACAATCCCCCCGTCGAGGTATTCACACCTCTACCTTGCCGAATGCGCCCTCATGATCCATTAATCATGTCTCAACAAATTGAGCAAGCCCTGCAAGCCTACCCACAGATTGAGGTTAAAAATCCTAAGGATACTGACGATTTGCTTGAGGCAAACTCCCTGGCTGATCGAAAAACATTGATGATGATTCCCTGTCTGGATCAATGTTTTCTGCGCTGTATTGGGGGTTGGAATAGCATTGAATACTTACGAGACATGATCATTGATAATCCCAATTGCTTTTGGGTTATAGGCTGTAACCATTGGGCTTGGGATTTTCTGGATTTTGTCTGCCAGATTAGCGCCTATTTTAGCGAGGTGAAACCATTACCGGAACTAGATGGAGCGATGATTCAAACCTGGTTAAACCCGATTGCCAAAACGATGGTTGAACCAGACGCGATAGAAGACTCAGAAGATAATCTTGGTCAGGCATATTGGAGAACTCTTGCCAGTCAATCCTCTGGTGTTAGTAGTATTGCCTTTGGCTTATGGCTAAATAGCTTGCAAATCGAACGCGATCAACTAGAGGATGGTAATTTATCTCAATTGAACTTGAGCGAGACAGAGACAACCAACAAAATCCCTTTTACCTTACGTCAAACTAAACCCACATTGCCTAGTTTGCCACCATTAACGGGGATTGACCGCTATTTACTTCATTCGTTGCTAATTCATGGGCAGATGAGCCATGTCCATCTTGCCCTGAGCTTGGGTGAACCCGAAAGCCAAATCCAAGCTCGGATTCAGGAGTTATTGCGAGCCGGGATACTAGCTAGCAGCAATGGCATGCTATCAGTACGTGCTGCCCATTATGCCAAGCTGAAGATTGAATTGACGAATAATAACTTTTTTGTTGGCGAGGATTAACCATGAGTTTATCGGGTTTTGAATTGATCAGTTTTGTTCAGGCAATGCCGACGTTGTTGGCACAAATCGAGGCATCGGAAATCTTACCGCAACGAGTTCTTACTAATATTACGCTGCAAAAAATTTTTCGTTCTCTCGTCGTTATTTTGATCGCTTATGGGAGCATGTTTGTCATTCAGTCGCTCACTAGCTGGATTTCAGAACGAGTTCCCCGCCGCTTCCGATTATTGATCAAACAATCTTTGCCCTTTTGGAAAGGGCTGATTTTGATCCTAACGTTTTCCTATCTCCTGAATCTGTTTCTGAACTTGTCTCAGGAGAATCTCCTCGCATTGACAGGCACGATCGCTATTGCCCTGGGTTTTGCCTTTAAGGATTACGTGAGTTCGATCATTGCAGGAGTAGTTGCACTGTTTGAAGCTACCTATCGAGTGGGCGATCGCATTCAAATTGAAGAGCATTACGGTGAAGTGATGGACTATGGTTTGCGTGAAATTCGACTCAAGACTCCTGACGACAACATTGTCTCTATTCCCCACAACAAAATCTGGACTGAAGCTGTCTCCAATGCCAACAGCGGAGAGCTAGAAGCTCAGATCGCCACTGACTTTTATTTTGCTCATACTGTAGATGCTGAACAAGTCATCCAGATTCTGTACCAGGCAGCTTACAGTAGCAAATATACGCAGCTAAAGCTTCCCATTGTCGTTGTCATGCAAGAACAAATGTGGGGTACTCAGTTCAAGCTGCGGTCTTACCCAATGGATGCCCGCGATGAATTTATCTACAAAACCGATCTGATTCGCCGTGCCAAGCAAGCCTTTGCTCGCCAAAATTTACCTTACCCAAGGTTATCAGGTATCCAAAACAATGACAGTTGCCCCTGAGCAGCTAATGTTGAATATTGACGAATATCGATATAACCGACTAAGATGTTGATCATCGAACAAAACCCAAGGTCTATCCTAAATATCGAACATCATCGATTTTAAATATAAACTCTAACTTTTTCGGAGACGAACCATGACTATATTCAAAACCCATGTTGCACTCAATGTTACTGATATTGCCAAGTCTGTTGCTTTCTACCAAGCAATGTTTGGAGTTGCTCCCATTAAGCACAAAGTCGGTTATGCCAAATTTGATTTAGAAAATCCCGCTCTCAACCTGACCTTAAATCTAACCCCAACGGTACAACCATACGGGGCATTGTCCCATCTAGGAGTTCAGGTGGGCAGCACCGAAGAGGTTCAATCAGCGATGCATCGTTTTGCCCAAGCCGGTTTAAACCTGTTTGAGGAGAAGAATACAGACTGTTGCTATGCTATCCAAGATAAAGTCTGGGTGAGTGACCCAGATGGTAACCGTTGGGAAATCTTTGTGGTGAAACTAGGTGATACCGCGCCCGAAAAAAATATTTGTACAACTGACGTGAAAACGACAACTGAATCTAACGTTGTCAAGCCATGCTGCGCTTAGAGATGTTTTTGGAGACAGGAAATAACTATATTGTGCTTGGCTTTTATGTCTCCAAAAGCTGGAGTTTATATCAACTAAACTTGATTCATTTGAGTATAAAATTAACTCCACTTACAGTTAAACTTCGTCAATCAGATTAACCAAAAAATACCCCATAAACGATACCACTAATCGTTGCCATCACAACAACGAGCAACACAAACACTACCGTTTTCTTCGTTCCCATGATGTTGCGAATCACAAGCATATTGGGCAAAGATAAAGCCGGACCAGCGAGTAACAATGCCAAGGCTGGACCTTCCCCCATGCCACTGCCAATTAAGCCTTGTAAAATCGGAACTTCAGTGAGGGTGGCAAAGTACATAAATGCACCCGCAAAAGAGGCAACAAAATTAGATAGCAGCGAGTTTCCACCAACGGCTTGCGTTACCCACTCCGAAGGAATTAGGGCTTCTTGCCCAGGACGCCCCAGCAGCGCACCGGCTACGAGTACCCCCATCAGTAATAGGGGTAAAATCTGTTTGGCAAAGTCCCAGGATGAGATAAACCATTCTTGAGCTTCACCTTTAGTTGTGCTAGTGAGCCAAGACAAACCAACAACGCCCACCGTAAATGCAATCAGTGGCTCTTGCGGGAATTGTAAGGCTAAAACGAGTGTAACTCCAGCAATTAGGACAACTTTAGCAGCGGGAATATCTAACCAAAATACTAGAATTAGTGCTAATGCCAATGCTAATACTCCAGTGATCCACCATTTGATTGCATAAATGGATGCCCACAGACCAACGGTTGTATCAGGTTGCGCCCAGTTAGCAAATATCAAAATTCCCACCATGACGGCGAAAAATAGAGCGTTTTGCCATAGGGGTCTAGTGACTTCTGGTTCCGGTAAACTTCCTTGGGCTTCAATCTTTTCCAGTTCTTCTTTGCGGAAGATGAAATCCATTGCTAGTCCAATGACAATACTAAACACAATTGCACCAACCGCTCTAGCAATTCCCAGTTGTAATCCTAATATCCGCGCTGTTAAAATAATCGCTAATACGTTAATGGCTGGACCCGAATAAAGAAAAGCCGTAGCTGGACCCAATCCTGCACCCATGCGATAAATTCCAGCAAATAGGGGCAATACCGTACAAGAACAAACCGCTAGAATTGTGCCGGAAACTGATGCTACCCCATAAGCCAAAATCTTATTTGCCTTTGCTCCCAGGTATTTTATCACCGCATCTTGGCTAATGAAAACCGCGATCGCACCAGCAATAAAAAAGGCTGGAATTAGACAGAGCAAGACATGTTCTTGGGCATACCAGCGAACTAAATACAATGATTCAAAGAAAGCATTTCTCAGGCGCTCTGAGTTCTGAATTGCCTCAACAGGTAGATAAAAGCACAGTATAAAAACTGCTACTATTACCGCTAGGGGCTTCCATTCCTCTTGCCAAATTTTCATCAAACTATCCTCCTGGGTATCCGGAATTAGAAGGGGAAATAAAATGATGAGTAATCAGCAGCCAATCCCGGCTATTCATTACCCATCATCTGCATTACTGAACGGACAACAATGATTGAATTTGCTCAGGCTCAATCAGTTTTCCTTGGCTGACTATTTTGTCATTAACTGCTAGGGCGGGAGTTTTCATGATACCCCGTTTGACAATTTCCATTGTGTCCGTAATATGGAATACTTCTGCTTCTAAATTGAGAGCAGCGATCGCTTCCTTAGCATTGGCTTCAAGTTGGTGGCATTTCTTGCAACCTGTGCCTAAAATTTCGACTTTGATCCTATTCATGATTTAAGACCTGTTCAACTGCATCAATGCTAAACCTTATACAGGGGTATAAGGTCAAGAGGTTTTTCACAAGTTCCATGAAGCTGTGTAGTAATTCACTCTCTTAAAGCCACCCAGACATAGTCCCTGGGACAACTAAATCCCACAGACTATAGCCACAATTGCCGCGATCGCATGGTTGTAACAGACAGTTACTTGCAACTACCTAACCTTTTGTCCGACGATAATCAATGAGTAGGAACCGTCTATATCTTCGACTGTTGGGTAAGCAAGGAGGTAGGAAAGGTGACGAACGATTTCCGGGGAGTGTAAGCTGGAATAATCTCCGATGCGCTGTCGAATCGCTCGATGCTTTAAAAGTTGAGATTCCCGCTTAAACAAAATATTTGACCAGGCTTGACCAACTCGATAATTAACCCTAAACTTATTTTTTTCGAGTAAATTACAGAGCGATTTATAACTAAAAAGTTGCTTATGATAAGGATTTGTTGGTAATCCAGCTTGATCACGCGGTTCATATAAAACATTGGGAACTGAGCAAATGAGAAAGCCTCCTTGTTTTAACAAGTGAGCAAATTTTGACAAAGCACGAGCTGGATCAACAAGATGCTCTAGAGTTTCAAAACTTGCGATCGCATCTAGAGAAGATGGGCGCAACCCTGAAAATCCATCGGAAGCATCTAGATCGTGTTTGAGTAACTGAGTCTGGGAGCTATTGCATTGCTGCGCCGCGCATTCTAGGATTTCAGCATTAAAATCTATCCCAATAACCCTAGAGGCAATTTGTTCTAATTCTGGCAGTCCGTAGCCGACCCCGCAAGCAATATCAGCCACACAGTTCGGCTTAAATGGGCGTAAATAGTCTGCTACAAACAAATAGCGACCGAGATGTTCTAATTTAACCCATAGATTCTCATTTTCTAAATCAAAGGGGTCAATATAGTCTTGCCCAAAATTCAAGTCGGTAGAAATTTTTCTCAACTTTGACTCCTTTTTCATGAATTGGGTGAGTGATGCTATTCGCGCCGCTCTAGCTGTGCAGCAGGTGAAGTTAGTGGAGTTGCTTATGGACTGAGCTTACCTAAACGTGCATCGACACAATAAGCGACATTCATCTAATGTCCTAATGATCCTGGCGACTGCTATATATAGCATTACGCATTGAGGTTAGGACAATAAAATTGGGTGAAAAGGCAACAGGCAACAGGCAACAGGCAACAGGGGAATTTCCTAACGTATCCCGGTAGTGCTATAACTCATATTTTTGCTTGTACCAATTCATTAAAGGAGTCGCACTAATTCCATGTATGATGATAGATATTATAACAGTTATGGAAGTTATCCAAGCAATTTTTGTACCCAACTCCCCCTCTAAACTCTTGCCAAGAGCATAGGAAAGATAGTAGAGAGAGCCGACTCCTCGAACGCCAAACCAACCAAATAACCAGCGGGTTGTGGGGTGAAAGCTTGAGCGAGGTGACTTGGCAAAACCTAAGTTTGTTGTGCTAATCCAAGCACCTAAAGGTCGAATAGCAAAAATTAATAACCCGGCGATGATAAGGGCTTCGCCACCAAATTCAATAATTGGCTCAATTCGCAGTATAGAACCTAATAAGAGAATCGTTCCCACTTCCATCAATTTTTCAAGTTGTTCGGTGAATTCCAGTTGAGAAAGTCGCCGATTATAATGAGAATTAGAATAACTCCGCTGTACCATTAACCCAGCCACAAATACCGCTAAAAATCCGTAACCGTTAATGATTTCTGTTAGCGCATAGGTGATTAAAATAATACCCAGACCAATAAAATCCTCCATTAACGCATCAATAGATCGAAATTTTTGGAGTTGCTGCTTAATCCCCATAACTCCCTTCCCGACCAATATCCCCATACCAATTCCCGCCGCGATCGCCCAAATTAAATCAACAATAATCCATTCCTTTAACCAAGTTTGCCAATTATTATTTTCTAACCAATAAAGTCCAAAATAAACAAAAGGGAAAGCCAGGGAATCGTTTAATCCTCCTTCAGAAGTTAGACCAAATCGCAACTCATCTCTATCTCCTATATGTTCCAGTTGGACTTCTGATGCCAATACCGGGTCAGTTGGTGCGAGAATTGCCCCCAACAAAATAGCGGCTCCCCAGTTCAGACTCAATAACCAATGACTAATGGCGGCTATGGCAAAGATTGAAATGGGCATGAGAAAAGCGATCAGCCGAATTGTTGAACTCCAAGCTCTTAGTCTCAGAGGGCGATTCATTTTTAAGCCACAACTAAACAGAGAAACAATCACTACAAATTCTGTAATGCGCTCCAAAAGTTCGGTGCGGGGCTGAATTTGAATCAGATTAGTCCCATAGGGACCGAGAAAAATGCCAACAACTAAGTAAATGATAGCGTAAGAAAGAGGTAATCGCTTAATCCAACCTGAACCCATTGTGACCAATAGGAGTAGTAAGCCAATAACCAACAATTCAAGAATGTAGATATCCACGTTATTACTATTCTATCTGACATATCCCCTTTAGAAATGCACGTTGTAAAGCTTAAATAACTCTCCTGATAACTGCTTATCTACCCTGGCTCCAGCCGCATTGATTATTTTTCTCCATTCAGCTAAAGGCTCTAGAATTACCTCTGCACCCAGTTCAGTTTCCAGAACTGCTCAGTCTAAAGCCCAAGGTTTTTCTAAGTCAAGAATATCAAAAACGAAATGACCCTCTGGTTTAAGTACCCGCTTGACTTCATGCATTACCTTTAGCCAGTAATTAAAGGGATAGTAGCAACTCCAACCTGTGGCAATGACTAAATCGAATTGGGCATCATCGTAGCGCAACTGCTGCCCACTGCCCAACTCCACACCTTTAAACAGTTTCGAGTTCAGTTGAAACAATCTCCACGGGCAGAATTTGCAGATTGAGTAAGTTGCCTATAGCTTAACATAATGCCGGAGCGATCGCGGAAGATTTATCGCAACTGCTACCGTAGCGCGTTGGGTTACAGGGGGTTGGGACGAACCACTAAAATACCGATCGCGTTCTTGATATTGCCCACATACTGGTGTAAATCTTGAGAAATCGTCACTTCTCCGGCGGGTGAGGCATGAATCAAACGAATTCTGCCATCTGGCTGGCGCTCAATGAATCCGGTATGGGTGACATCCAATCCAGGAATATTCGTGGCGATGCCGATAATATCTCCGGATTGTAACTGATCATAGTTACGGTGAATCTGATCGGTGGGAATATAGTTTAAGGGAACAGCATCAAGCTGAGCTTCCATCTCTAAAATACAGTGGTAATTCGCCTGATTATTCACGAGTTGAGGATAACGGTGTCGGTGGGTACTCATGAAATTTAGTTGCTTATTTAATGGGATTCCTCCCAACTCTTGGGTAATATTTTTGACAGTTTCCCGCTTCTCGTTGTCATGAATCCAGGCGGAGAAATAATGCAAACGGCTACAATAACCATTGAGTTGACCATTCTGATAACGCTGATCGCGAATATGATTAACAAAGGTTGGATAGGAATAATCCTGTCGTGCTACAGTTCGTGCGATCGCGAGGACTGTTTCCACAAATAGCACACAGTCAAATGCTTGAAGCGTCACCACCAAGGTTTCGTCTGGCGATTGGTCTAATAAGCCTGCCTTATAGGGTGTCCCCACAAATCTTTGTGCGATCGCCTGTATAATATCCGTCATCGGTTGCTGATGCAGGTGCTGGGCAATTACCCAGTTCATGATCTGCTGGAACTGTTCCCTCTCGTCTGATACAGGATTCATGGATTCTGAGACAGTAACATTTGAAGTATCGGTCAGCAAGGTCTGGGAAGGGGGAAAAATCAAAGCCTCTTTTCTGGTAGGAGAGAGGTGTTCTACATCCGGTGACAAGTCAGAATAATCTATCAGTTCCTCGTCCTCTGCTTCCCAGACGTAGCAAGGGGCTTCTGTACAGACTTCCCCTCCTCTAGAAGCATCCTCAGCACGATTTGCCGCTTCAGAAACTGGAATAGAATCATAGTCCTGAGCTTGAAAGGCAAGATCTGACGTAAAACCGCCAGAAATTGCCAATCCCACAAAAGCCCAGCCAAACATTGTTCTCATCTTTCCTCCTACTTCCCCGGCTTAGAAGGGCGGGTTTAGTCAAATTATCGGTTTTCTTCATTAAGGTTATCGGTAAAATCAGCCCCTACCCCCCGAAAAGACGCGCCTGCTCATAGCCACAGTAGAGACGCGCCATGGCGCGTCTCTACAAGCAATGGCGCGATCGCTAGACCATTGATGCAGTAGGAGTTAGACAAGGATTGTCCCCCTAAAACAGCTAACTTGGGTCTGTCAATTGCGCCTCAAGGCTATAAACTGAAGGATGCATCAAGATTGAGACGATTTTATTTAAGCTGTGCGAAAAATAGTCATTGCCGGTAACTGGAAAATGTTCAAAACTCAAAGGGAGTCCTCTGAGTTTTTGCAAGAATTTATGCCTAAGCTGGAGCAAACGCCCTCAGAACGGGAAGTTGTTCTGTGTGTTCCCTTTACAGACTTGGGAGTGATGTCCAAAAATCTGCACAATAGCCGGGTGCAGCTAGGGGCGCAGAATATCCACTGGGAAGACGAAGGCGCTTTCACCGGGGAAATTTCTGGACCAATGTTGACCGAACTCGGCTTGCGTTATGTGGTTGTCGGTCACAGTGAACGGCGTCAGTATTTTGGTGAAACGGACGAAACCGTGAACCTGCGCCTCCTCGCCGCCCAGCGTCACGGGTTAATTCCGATTCTTTGTGTCGGTGAAACAAAGCAACAACGGGATGCTGGAGAAACGGAATCTCACATCAGCCAGCAACTCATAGAAGGCTTGGTGGATGTGGATCAGCAGCAACTTGTAATTGCTTATGAACCGATCTGGGCAATTGGCACAGGGGATACCTGTGAAGCTGCAGAAGCCAATCGGATCATGGGTTTGATTCGCTCTCAACTGAAAGTTGCAGATGTGCCTATTCAATACGGGGGTTCGGTCAAGCCGGCGAATATTGATCAGATTATGGCGCAATCTGAAATTGATGGGGTGCTAGTCGGGGGAGCTAGTCTAGATCCGGGGGGATTTGCCCGAATTGTCAATTATCAGTAGTTCATTGTTGATGGTTCATTGTTGATGGTTCATTGTTGATGGGTCGTTTGTCGA
>NZ_JBKHHI010000046.1:0-24799 GCF_046539235.1 Coleofasciculus sp. | reverse complement strand
GGTTGCTGGAAACCCTCCATAATCGCTTGATTGCTCAAAACCTCCTGCTCTTCCCTATTTACCTGTTGCACGAAACAGCGCAGGATAGCTTCACCAACCATACGGCTAACACTCAAATCTTGGTTATCGCGTTCTGTACAGTAAGTTGTGTGAATGCAGGCGGGACAACCATCATGTCCTTGAGGCGATTTGCACATCATTCGTTCTTCTTCCCCTTGTTCTTGTTGTTGAACTTGAACTTGACGCTCTGCCTCAGCTTCCTCTACAACTCTAACAATAAGTTCATTGTCTTCTGGTAAACACCAACGTTGAGCAAGTTCAGCGCGTAATTGTTCAACCGATGTCCAGGTGGGATTTTCCGCTAAATCTATCGGGCAAAGAATAGAACCTAAAAGTTCCTGATAAACGGCTACAGGGTTAGTCCGCAAAGTATTTTCAAAGACTTCTGAAACCCCTGCACCACCTTCGTAGCGCTCCCAAACCACGACTTCTGGAGGATTATCTGGAGTAGCCTCACTATAGGAGTATTCAAGTTCTTGCTCATTAACACCACTGATAGCCGCGATCGCTCTATGTAGGAGGTGAGAGGCTGTATGTAATACTAGCTCCTCGTTTAATTCCTTATGGGTTCCGTCAATAAAAACGCTTTCTACTTGTTGACGCAAATTATTATCCGGTAATATCTGTTCTACAACACTAGCTAAATTCCAGGTAATTCCTTTGGTAGGAATGCCGTATTGAATCGGTGTGTCATATAGCGAGTCAAAACTGTATGGGTGAACATTAGCGATGTATCTGTAATAACGAACTTCAGCATCCCAAAATACTCGTCGAGCTTCGACGGAAGAGCCGCTGACAATAGTACTACCTCTCATTTGATCGATAATACTCAAGCTTCGTGTAATTGGGCGTGGTTCAACTAAAGCTTCATAAGTTCGTTCAACTATAGGTTGAGCATAAAGCTTGACTCGTTGTAATTCTTCATGGCAATTACAACGATTGTGCCGGATATTATGGATCGCGTAGCACCGAGGACAAAACGCCACGATTTGCTGACCTTGGGAATCACTTTCTAGAAATTTAACATGAATTTTTTTGGGAAATTGTATTCCGCCTCGTGTTACGCCTTCAGAACGCAGACGAATAGTCACAGTTTCTCGATCATCACTCACCCAATCAGGTCTATGTTCAAGGCTGAGTACAGTTAAATAGGAAATATTAGGATTAGGCTGTGAGTCAGGATTAGGGCGATAGCGATATACTGTTTTATAGGGTATAAAGGTTGTTGATAATTCAGTTAGGTTTTCTTGATATAAATCAAAATTAGATCTTGAACCCAATAGATACCGAGCTTCTATGATGATAGGTTTGACAGTCTGAAAATAGGCATCGGGTATGTAATAGCTGTACTCCTCGATTTGAGACTGATGTCCTTCTGGCGTATCTGATTCATTTAGCCCTAGATGTAAATAAAACATGGCTTGAAGCGCAATCTTCAAAACATCGGGAGCCGTATTTAGAATCCTGGGTTCACATAGTCTCTCTAGGGTACGAAAGAAGTCATACAAACATTCAACGTGACGTAATTCAATTTGCCAAGCCTGTTGTCGGCTTAGAGACAGCCAAGTGTCTCTAACTGTTCTTTGAATTCCAGTAATTTGTTCAAGAAGTTCTTGATTTGCCTCGTCAGTGTAATATAACTGACCTAACTCTATGTCAAGTCTGCCTAATTGTCGGCGTACATCATCAGCACTCACACCTTGGTGAGACAGAAAACTATTGACAGCATTAATAACTTCCTGCACAATGTTATGTAATTCCTGTGGAGATTCTTCCTGAATTTGCTCTAGTAATTGTTCTAAGCTTAAATAATTCCCCAATAATTCCTTCTCTCTTTGAATCCAATCTTGAAGAATACGTCTTACATGACCTTGATCTTGAGCAGAACGGGGAGAACTGTTAAGTTCGGCTAACTGTCGATCATAATAGTGTCGAATGATATGGCATTGATGCAAAGTTTCCCAGACCCAACGCCAGGTTCCCCATAGAAAAAATTAGCCGCGAAACGCTGTGGCTCTGAAACTGTAGCACTAGAAGCAATTTTGGCTAGACGCTGACCATTCTGCCATTCTTCTAGCCGATTAATCAGGTTATGAATATGAACGCCATAGATTGAATAGTATAAATGGACTTCATCAAAAACAACACCTGTTAGCTGTCGTAGATAATTTTCAAAGTTCGGTTTTGGATTGAGATAAAGGCGATCTAAAGATTCGGCAGTCGTGACTAAAATATGAGGACGAGTTTTAGCATGATCATTTTTTGCAATAGAGACACGAAACTCAGAACCATTTCCACAGGTCGGGTTATTGCAATAAAGTATAGTAACGCCACTGGGTACATTTCTCGAATGGTAACGGCGACTCCTGCGATCTCTATCAGCTTTAAGTTGACCTTGGTTACAAATAGGACACCGATCTACAATCTTAAATGTACCATCCTCCTCAAAGACATTTCGATTATCCAAAGTTTCTGAAGCATTAGCACAAATACCGTTAAATTGGAAACCAATAATAATTCCCTGCTCAATAGTTTGACTACTCAATAGAGACAGTTGTCCCGTTGTCAAAAATTCTTGCTCCGCACGGTGAACATAACGGAAAATGCGAGCCAACTGATCTTTGAGTAGAGCAACTCGTGGATAAAGGGTAATAAAGCGCTGAGGAGACTCAGGATTTTGACGGATTGATTGAGCGATCGCATAAATGAGGGGCATTAAGAAGACTTCTGTTTTGCCGCTTCCTGTCGGAGCAACGACAACTATCCCCTCGCGGTTATGAATCGTATTCAATACCCTTTGCCAGCCTTCTACCTGAAATCTGGAAAAGTGGGTAAATGAGTCAGGAGTTAATCTAACAATGTTACCAATGTCGTTACCTGTAGCTTGAATTGTAGCTCTCTCTACATTTCGCGTGGGACGCTGTTTCTCAACAACGGCGGCTCGAATACGCCCCACTACTGGATTTGCGCTTCCATCTGTATCAAAGCGTTGACGTAGATTCTGTAATAGTCGTGCTGCTTCTATAGCTTTAGGAAGCTGAATCCCATCACCTAGATCAGTGAACTCATCTGTGATACCGTTAAGCTGTAGTAGGTGGAGAATATCTTGATCGCAGTCTGCCCAAATCTCATCTGGATGGGGAACAGCATTTGCCGCATTCAACCTCGCGAAGAGACTCTCAAGCAGAAGACGAAGATCACGATAAGACATAGATCACTCAGGTGTGAAGTCTAGATTTGATTATTCCCCACTATCCAAGATAGCGCTCACCCATTCCACTAACTCAGCTATATTTTCCCGGCGGAAAAACTCCGTCAGTCTGCGAGTCTTGGGCTTAACCGGAAGTACCTGCAAACAGGAAACCTTTTTAGCTGCCTGCTCTAATACAGTACGATAGGCACTACTGGTAACATAACCGATATAAGCATCGTATTTGCTGTACCGTTCCAAGAACGTCACTAGACGATTGGTCACCAAGGTAATCTGCTCCCTATTGAAACGCTCTAAGCGAAAGTCATAACCTAGAATCGCGTCTTCCAGCTCGTATTCTTCGGGGACAATACCATAGAGTCCAGAAAGTGTCACTTTTTGAATCAGTTTCGTCTTCTCACCCAAACCTTGTTCAAGGCGTTCAGCAATCAAACGATGGGAACGGGATTTAGAATAGGGCTTGCCACCTGAACAAGGGATAATCAGTAACACCCGCTTGTCTTGAGGCGGCTGATAACCATTTTTCAGAATATCGAAGTCATCTGGCGTGTAGTTCAGAGACACAATCCGTTCATCTCGTTTAGGTTTAGACTTTTGAGGCATCGAGACTAGGGTGCGGGATAACCTGACGCGCAAACTCTCATCTTCTTGCGCGATCGCATCCAAAACAGGTCGCAGTTGAGAAAACTTCTCTGTGTGTTCGATGAGATAATCTTGCAAGGTATCGGCTTCTATCGCTTCCCTCGTTTGTTTGACAATTCGTAAATCCATCTCCAAATTGTGCAAGGCAATATATCCATAATATTCACTTTTGTAGCGACCACTGGGCTGAGGACGACCGCGAATTTCCGATGTCAATGCTTCTTGTATTTCCTCAAGATTTATCATCTCAGCTATGAGCTGCTGACACACCGGGCAATCACAAATTAACTGTTCCATCTCTAGTACAGGCAAGAAACGCCCAGTTCTAGGATCAATGTAGCTCAGACTTCGAGTTTCTTGAACATAAGTACTAGAGTCGAAGCTATCCACTCCCAGATAAGCGAGAATGGGTACAATATTGCCCGTTACCCCAAAAACGTGGATCGGAATTTCATGGCGCCGTTTTTTCGGAATACTTTCGATGCAACCTAAGAGAAGATTAACAATTGCTGAATATTTATGACCTCCTCGCAGAGGCACTAATGACCCGACAGCTAAACCGAATGGGTAATCTTTCAATTCTGGAGATTCAAATCTCTGAAAAACCCGTTGAACATACCTGCCCATACTATCTCGGTCTTGACCGTGAGCTGCAACATAAAGAAAGGGTTGATAATCTACATTATCCCGTAGATACAAGGCAGCATTTACCGCATTATTGATACTTTTATGCATGCGTTCCTCCGCCTCGATCCGCGCTAATCCCGGCGGTAAAGGGTAGTCTAGTGTGGCAACAATATCTCCCCCTAAATCCTTCTGTAAGTCCAGAATCACCTGGAATCCCTTTTGATCGTCGATTGATAAACCATACGCGGATAGATTTACACTCTTATTCCAAAGCAGCTTAAAACCACCCGAATCTAGAAATAGAGGAGCTGTATAGTTGGGGGAGGGCGAAACCTCCTGGTTGTAACGTTGTTTTATCCCACGCTTTCTCCATTTTTCTAATTCATGGGGTCGATCGCGAATGAAGTCCAAAAAATGAAGAACTTGAGACATCATGGGCAGGTCACGGCGCATCAGACCATAAGATTGGTTTTCTTGGAGTACATACTTCCACAAACCTCCCCCCTTCGCTGTTGTACCTGTCATTAGACTGACTACCGGAAACAGATGTGGCGTAGAGATTTTCCTGTCTATTTGTGAAAGATGTAATTTGCCTATACGACCATGCTTGAATTCCTTTGATGAAAACATATATAAATCAAGAATTATTGATAAGAATAAATCTTACAGCAAAATCTGAAAATATGCTGATTGCATTTGATTTAAATATAAAAATATTATTGTCACATCCAACAGAATTGTTTATCCATAGTTTGGGGCAAGAGTTAAGCTAAATTCCCTCCAAGTATTCTGCTGTTATCTTCTGGCACTCTAAAACCCTCGTTTCTCGCCTCTGGCTAGGATACTCGTAGCCGAGCATTATGGTAGGGACACGACATGTTCCCTACAGATAGTGAGTGGTTTAACGGTAAAGCCTGCGTAAATCCCGGTTGCTTAAGTTGACACGGATGACCGACATGCGCTCTGTGCGCTCTGAATTATTTGTTTGATGGATGTCCTACTCCTAGGCTGGCTGAAACTCTTCACACAGAAGATAACGTTCTAGGTACGCAGAGGATTATGGGCAAACCCTGAAATTTTGAATTATTCTGGTTGGATAAGATAGCTGCTACAAGCCGATCGCCTCTACACACCCCCATTGGTAAGGCTTTCCAGGCTGGCTGACTCAGATTCATAAAATTGTCGCCAATTTCCTAGACAAAGCTAGGGAATTATTCTATACTGAGCAATTGTGACCAAATTGCCAGTTGCACGATCGCGACTTACTCGATCGCAACTTAGGTCAACAGAAGCTGTGGTCTTGGATTTATCCAGTCAAACCACCAAGTTGAGGTATGCTAGTTCTACAGTAGAACTAGAGTGAACTCAGATCAAAAAGCCAAATAGCTCTTGTAGTGGCAGCTTCTGACCTTTGGCACTTGCACTGCGCCTCGTGGGGATACTAAGGAGATAACACCTTAAGTCCCAGCGTTCCAAGGCGACGCGGTTAGTCAGGACTAACCAAAATTTCCACAACTAACCAGGCAAGAATTAACCTCAATCGAGGAAATCCCTGTCGATTAGTCAGGAAGATAACCTGCTGAGGTAGAGCGGATTCACTTGTGAATCAACGCCAAATTTGCCTCGCTGTACCGTCTAGAAAGGAGAAGCCAGTGTCTGTCGGTATCCTCGGCACGAAACTCGGCATGACCCAAGTCTTTGACGAGGAAGGACGCGCCCTTCCTGTCACAGTCGTTCAAGCGGGTCCTTGTCGGGTGACTCAAATCAAAACCAAGCAAACGGATGGCTACAGTGCTGTGCAACTGGGCTATCACGAAGTTAAAGACAAGGCAATCAATAAGCCAGAAAAGGGGCATTTAGCCAAATCTGAGGCTCCCCCTTTACGTCACCTGCGCGAATATCGCCTAGATAACACCGACGAATTCCAACTCGGTCAAGTTATTAATGCGGAGATATTTAGTGCGGGTCAACTGGTCGATATCTCTGGAAATACCATTGGTCGCGGCTTTGCTGGCTATCAAAAACGCCATAACTTTAAGCGCGGACCTATGGCGCATGGTTCAAAAAACCACCGCTTACCCGGTTCCACTGGTGCTGGAACAACGCCCGGTCGTACCTTCCCAGGGAAGAAAATGGCGGGTCGTTATGGTGGTAAACGTCAGACCATTCGCAAACTACAGGTGGTGCGCGTAGACACAGAGCGAAACCTACTGATTATTAAAGGGGCAGTTCCCGGTAAGCCAGGAGCTCTTTTAAATATTGCACCCACGAATAAAGTCGGGCGATAGTCATACATTGTTGATTGTTGATTGTTCATTATTCATTGTTTATGCCCACCGATGAATCATGAACAACCAGAATAAAGACTAAGGACTAAAAACTATGGTCGATTGTATAGTGCGAAACTGGCAAGGGGAAGAAGTGGGACAGGCAACCCTAGAGCTGAAAGTCGCCAAAGAAAATAGTGCGTCTCACATTGTTCATCGAGCATTAGTTCGACAAATGACCAATGCTCGTCAAGGAACCGCATCCACGAAAACCCGCGCCGAAGTTAGAGGGGGCGGACGTAAACCGTGGCGGCAAAAAGGCACCGGTCGCGCCCGGGCTGGCTCAAACCGCTCACCCTTGTGGCGAGGTGGGGGCATCATCTTTGGTCCCCAGCCTAGAGACTATAACCTGAAAATGAACCGCAAAGAGCGGCGATTGGCACTGCGAACAGCATTGCAGGGTCGAGCTGAGGATATGATTGTCGTCGAAGAATTTGCCGAGCAACTGCCCCGTCCTAAAACCAAAGACTTGATGGACGCGATCGCACGTTGGGGAATTGATCCCAATCAAAAAGTCCTGTTGATTCTACCACACCCCGCACAGCAGGTTTATTTGTCAGCGCGTAATGTGCCAAGCCTCAAGCTAATCTATGCTGACAGCTTAAATGTCTACGATGTATTAAACGCTGACAAAATTGTCACCACCAATACAGCCCTTGCCAAAATTCAGGAGGTTTACAGTGACTAAATCTACTAACCCCGGCGACTTGGCAGACATGGTGCTTTGCCCAATTGTGACAGAAAAAGCCACATTGCTATTAGAAGATAACAAATACGTCTTTGATGTTGTTCCCAAAGCCACTAAACCTGAAATCAAAGCGGCAATAGAAAGCCTTTTTGATGTCAAAGTTACGGGTGTAAATACCTTAATGCCACCTCGCCGAAAGCGTCGCGTCGGCAGATTTATCGGGTACAAGCCCCAGTATAAACGGGCAATTGTCACCTTAGCGCCTGAAGACTCAATTACCCTGTTCCCAGAGGTATAAAACAGTTTTGACCCTTCGCTTGGTTCAAGGAATTTGGTTTTATGGATGTAGGGGCGGGTTTCACAACTATCGTTTTTGACCCAACCCCGATGTAACTAAACCCGCCCCGACCGAGTTGGAAATAACAAATGACAAATAAAGGATAGTTTTATGGGAACTCGTAGTTATAGACCCTATACACCTAGTACCCGTCAGGTTACGATCTCAGACTTTGCCGAAATTACTCGCGATGAACCAGAAAAATCGCTAACGAAATCTAATCACCGTCCCAAGGGTCGCAATAATCGGGGGGTGATTACCAGTCGGCGTCGGGGAGGTGGACACAAGCGCCTCTACCGGATCATCGACTTTCACCGGAACAAGCACAATATTCCGGCTAAAGTAGCATCTATTGAATATGACCCTAACCGGAACGCCCGGATTGCCCTGCTTTACTATCAGGATGGCGAAAAACGCTATATTTTGCATCCGGCTGGTTTAGAAGTGGGCGCATCTGTGATTTCTGGACCCGATGCTCCGATTGAGGTGGGTAATGCTTTACCTCTGAGCAATATCCCTCTAGGAACCAGCGTGCATAACGTAGAACTGATACCCGGAAAAGGCGGTCAAATCGTCCGGGCGGCTGGGGTGAGTGCCCAAGTCGTTGCCAAAGAAGGAAAGTATGTCACGCTGAAGCTACCCTCGACGGAAGTTCGCATGGTGCAGCGGAATTGCTACGCCACGATTGGACAGGTGGGGAATAGTGATGCTCGTAACCTCAGTTTAGGCAAAGCAGGTCGTAGCCGTCGCTTGGGACGCCGTCCTCAAGTCAGAGGAAGCGTGATGAACCCGGTTGATCACCCCCATGGTGGTGGTGAAGGCAGAGCGCCTATTGGTCGCTCAGGTCCAGTCACACCATGGGGTAAACCTACTTTGGGTGCTAAAACTCGGAAGCCGAAAAAACAAAGCACAGCTTTAGTTGTCCGCCGTCGGCGCAAATCCTCGAAGCGAAAACGGGGTGGGCGTCAAGCTTAACGCTTGCATCCAATCACTGACCATTTACCATATTGAGATTATGGGTCGTTCGTTAAAAAAAGGTCCATTTATTGCCGACAGTCTTCTAAGTAAGATTGAAGCCTTGAATACTAAAGGCGAAAAGCAGGTGATTAAAACCTGGTCACGCGCCTCAACCATTCTGCCGCAAATGGTGGGTCATACCATCGCTGTTCATAATGGCAGAACCCATGTGCCGATTTTTATCAATGAGCAGATGGTGGGGCATAAACTGGGCGAATTTGCCCCAACTCGTACCTTTCGCGGTCATTCTAAAAGCGATCGCCGGGCGCGTTAATCGACGCGGAGTTGGCAGCTTTTATCTCGCTCTTGCCCATTAGATGATCAGAAAAACTATGGCGACGATAGATACGACAGTAGAAACCAAAGCGATCGCACGTTACATTCGCATGTCCCCCTTTAAAGTCAGGCGGGTTCTTGATCAGATTCGCGGACGTTCCTACCGCGAAGCCCTGATTATTCTGGAATTTATGCCGTACCGGGCGTGCGAACCCGTGCTGAAAGTCCTACGATCCGCCGTGGCGAATGCCGAACATAATGCGGGTTTAGATCCAACAAACTTGGTGATTAGCCATGCTTCGGCTGATATGGGACCCAGCTTTAGGCGCTATCGCCCCAGAGCCCAAGGTCGAGCTTATCAGATTCGCAAGCCAACTTGTCATATAACGGTGGCGGTTTCACCCCAAGTTGAGGACTAGTTAATCGTCATCAATGATCACGATTGACAACGGACAAACAAAAAGTAAAGGAAGGATTCGTGGGACAAAAAATTCATCCAATTGGTTTTCGCTTAGGTATCACTCAAGAGCATCGCTCCCGTTGGTTTGCTGATACCAAGCGTTACCCAGAAGTCCTGCAAGAGGACTACATCATCCGACAATATGTCGAAAAAAACCTGAGTAACGCCGGAATTTCGATGATCCGGATCGAACGCAAAGCCGATCAAATTGATTTAGAAGTTCATACAGCCCGACCCGGTGTCGTGGTTGGTCGGGGCGGTAGTGGCATTGAATCCTTGCGTACAGGTCTACAAGACCTTTTGGGGAGCAATCGTCAAATTCGCATCAATGTCATTGAAGTCGCTCGGGTGGATGCCGATGCGGAGCTAATTGCGGAGTATATTGCCCAACAGCTCGAACGCCGCGTGTCCTTCCGCCGAGTTGTTCGTCAAGCGATTCAACGGGCGCAGCGGGCAGATGTCCAAGGCATCAAAGTGCAAGTGAGTGGTCGCCTGAATGGGGCGGAAATTGCGCGAACGGAGTGGACTCGTGAAGGTCGAGTTCCCCTGCATACCCTGCGGGCGGATATTGATTATTCCTACCGTACCGCTAGCACTACCTATGGGATTCTCGGCGTGAAAGTTTGGATCTTCAAAGGCGAAATCATTCCGTCTACCGAAGATGTCGCCCCGCCGCCCACCGCTCAACCCCGTCGCCGTCAACAACGGCGTCGCCAGCAATTTGAAGATCGTTCCAATGAATAGTCTTTTGTCTTTTGTCCTGAAGCAGGTGACAACAGGCAAAGGAGAAACAATCACGACTAACTGATAACGGACAAAAATCACTATGTTAAGTCCTAAACGTACAAAATTCCGCAAACAGCATCGCGGGCGGATGAGAGGTCAAGCTACTCGCGGCAACTCCCTCAATTTTGGGGACTTTGGCTTGCAAGCGACTGAACCGTCCTGGATTACGGCGCGTCAAATTGAAGCCGGTCGTCGAGCCATGACTCGCTATATTCGCCGGGGCGGAAAAATCTGGATTCGCGTGTTTCCAGATAAACCTGTGACCATGCGTCCGGCGGAAACTCGTATGGGTTCCGGGAAAGGGTCACCTGAATATTGGGTAGCTGTGGTTAAACCCGGTCGAGTTCTCTATGAAATCGCTGGTGTTCCCGAACCCCTTGCCCGCGAAGCCATGCGTCTAGCGGCTAACAAATTTCCCATTAAAACAAAGTTCATTACTCGTGAAGGGGAATAAGTATTTATGCCTTTGCCCAAAATAGACGACGCCAGAACCTTAAGCGATCAAGAGTTAGCCGATGGAATTTTAGCTGCCAAGCGTGAGCTATTTGAACTGCGGTTGCAACAAGCCACCCGCCGTTTGGAAAAACCCCATCAGTTTAAGCATCTCAAACATCGCATTTCTCAGATGATGACTGTCGCGCGAGAACGGCAATTGGCAGCAGTGTCTGAACAGACAACCCCACAAACGGTGAGTGATTCAGTCGATGCAGCGACAACGGCTACAGCCGCGACTCAACCCCCTCAAACTGAGGTAGAAGAGTCGGTTCAAGCCGATGAGCAAGAGTCAGTGAGTGAACCCGAGGCGACTGAAGTCACCCCTGAATCCTCACCATCTGAGGCAAAAGAAGAGGAGTAAACCGCGATGGCAGTTAAAGAACGAGTTGGTTTGGTTGTGAGCAACAAAATGGATAAAACCGTGGTTGTTGCTGTCGAAAATCGATCGCCCCACCCGAAGTACGGCAAAATCGTTGTCAAGACCAAGCGATACAAGGCACACGATGAAGAAAATCGCTGCCAAGAAGGCGATCGCGTCCGTATTCAAGAAACCCGACCTCTCAGTCGCACGAAACGCTGGCAGGTTAAGGATATTCTCAATAGTGCCTCAATTTAATTAAGGCCTATTGACCCTTCGCCACCCTCGAAGGAACTGGGTTTTGGGTTTTAAATGGTCACGAATCGGTAAGAAACGATCGTGAAATCCACTCCGACTTGCCTCACAACTCATAACTCTGAATCAAGAGTACAAATCAGATGATTCAACAACAAACCTATTTAAATGTGGCTGACAATAGCGGTGCGCGTAAAGTAATGTGCATTCGCGTCGTCGGTTCTGGAAATCGACGTTACGGTAGTGTGGGTGACGTGATTATTGCTGTGGTTAAGGATGCGATTCCTAACATGGCAATTAAAAAGTCCGATGTGGTTCGGGCTGTTATTGTCCGCACTCGTAAAGGATTGCGTCGGGAAAGCGGCATGAGTATTCGTTTTGACGATAATGCGGCTGTGATTATTAACCCGGAAGGCAATCCTAGAGGAACTCGCGTATTTGGTCCAGTAGCGCGAGAACTACGGGAAAGAAATTACACGAAAATTGTGTCCTTAGCGCCGGAGGTACTCTGATGGCTAAAAAGACAGAAAATGCGCCACCGCGTTACAAAATGCACGTCAAAAAAGGCGACACGGTGCAAGTGATTAGTGGTCACGATAAAGGTAAGGTCGGAGAAATTCTGCAAACCTTACCGAAAGACAGTAAGGTTGTCGTCAAAGGCGTGAATGTTAAAACCAAACACGTTAAGCCTCAGCAAGAAGGGGAAACCGGTCAAATTGCTACCATTGAATCCCCGATTCACAGTTCCAATGTCATGCTGTATTCGGAAAAGCAAAAAGTGGCAAGTCGTATCTGTTACACCTTGACTGAAGAGGGACGCAAGGTACGAATGCTGAAGAAAACGGGTGAAATTATTGACTAATCTTTTCGTCAAGTCCTTTGGAGTTATCAAAAAAAACAAAGGACGAATGACAAATGACAAAGGACAAATTACCCTGACCAAGCCCAGGGAAAAAGGATAACCACCATGTCTGACCGATTGAAAACACACTATCAAGACACAATTGTTCCCAAACTTAAAGAACAGTTTGGGTATACAAACATCCATCAAGTCCCGCGTGTGACCAAAATCACCGTCAACCGGGGATTAGGAGAAGCATCTCAAAATGCTAAAGCCCTGGAATCCTCATTGAGTGAACTGGCGATAATTACCGGTCAAAAACCGGTGGTCACCCGTGCCAAAAAAGCGATCGCGGGATTTAAAATCCGTGAAGGAATGCCCGTGGGGGTCATGGTGACCCTGCGTTCAAAACGGATGTACTCGTTCTTGGATCGCCTAATTAGCTTAGCCCTGCCGCGAATTCGTGACTTTCGCGGGATCAGCCCTCGCAGTTTCGACGGTCGCGGTAACTACACCTTAGGCATCCGAGAACAACTGATTTTCCCGGAAATAGACTACGACAGTATCGATCAAATTCGTGGCATGGATATCTCAATTATTACCACGGCAAACACCGATGAAGAGGGTCGCGCTTTACTCAAAGAGATGGGAATGCCTTTCCGGGAGAAATAAGCCTGTAAGAATAGGAAGGAACTAATGGCGGCAAACGATACAATTGCAGATATGCTGACCCGCATTCGGAATGCGTGCTTGGTGCGGCATCAAACAACAAATGTCCCAGCCACAAAAATGACCCGTGCAATTGCCCAAGTCTTGAGAGAGGAAGGTTTTATTGCCGAGTTTGAAGAAGCTGGGGAAGGCATCAAAAAATACTTAGTGATTTCTTTGAAATACAAAGGAAAAACTCGTCAACCCATTATCCGAGCGCTGAAACGAGTGAGTAAACCCGGTCTCAGAGTTTACAAAAATCGCAAGGAATTACCGCGAGTTTTGGGTGGTATTGGTATTGCGATTATTTCCACGTCAAGTGGGATCATGACTGACCGGGAAGCCCGACGACAAGGAATCGGTGGTGAAGTGCTGTGTTACATCTGGTAGCACGGATCAAATCAGCACTTGAGATCTTTTGAATTCTTTTGCCGGGATAAGGAGTATAAAATCATGTCGCGTATTGGCAAACGCCCAATAACAATTCCCAATAAAGTGACCGTGACCATTGAAGGTCAACAGGTTACCGTCAAAGGACCCAAAGGAGAACTGCAACGAGTTCTACCGAAACAAGTCACCATTGAACAAGAAGGAGAAACCATCCAAGTGCGGCGGCGGGATGAATCCAAACTTGCCCGTCAGCGCCACGGATTGTCTCGTACCCTGGTTGCCAACATGGTTGAAGGGGTGTCCAAAGGCTTTGAGAGACGTCTAGCCATCCAAGGGGTCGGTTATCGCGCCCAGGTGCAAGGACGTAACTTAATTCTGAATGTCGGATACAGTCAACCCGTGGAAATTGTCCCTCCTGAAGACGTGCAGCTAGCAGTTGAAGGGAATACTAACGTGATTGTTAGCGGGATCAACAAAGAAATTGTTGGCAACACAGCGGCGAAAATTCGCGCAGTGCGTCCCCCTGAAGTTTATAAAGGGAAAGGCATTCGCTATGTCGGTGAAATGATTAGACGTAAAGCTGGTAAAGCAGGTAAGAAGTAACCTTCAACTACCCCACTGTAAAGACGGCTGGGGATTGCCGGAACCACTTCCGGTGAGGCAACTAACTGTTGAATAGCCCGTTGAGACGGCATTAGTTACGGACGTACAGATGCTTCTCTAGTCTGTACCACTCTAGGCTCTAGTGGTCAGAGCGTTGGGTAAAGCCAAGACACGCTAATGCAGTTGGGCGAAGAGACTAAAACATTTATGGGTTATACCAAATGTCAAACACACGAGTACCAGTAGTAGATCCCCAAGGAAAACCATGAAACTTACTCGTAAAGAATCAGTCCGCCGTAGACATCGGCGCGTGCGCCGGACAGTCCAAGGTAGTGCTGAACGTCCAAGATTAGCGGTCTTTCGCTCAAATCAGCACATTTATGTGCAGGTTATTGATGATCATCAGCAACATACCCTAGTGGCGGCTTCCACTCTAGAACCTGGACTAAAGTCAGAGGTAAAATCAGGCGCCACCTGTGACGCCTCGGTTAAAGTGGGTCAGTTAATTGCCCAGCGAGCGTTGGAAAAAGGCATATCTCAGGTTGTTTTTGACCGGGGAGGAAACCTTTACCATGGTCGCGTGAAAGCTTTGGCAGAAGCGGCGCGTGAAGCTGGGTTAGACTTCTAGAAGTTAAGTAAAGCAAAATTTAAATTATGGCAAATCGTCGTAAAGGTAACCGCGCCAAAGAAAAAGACAGCACCTGGCAAGAACGGGTTATTCAAATCCGTCGAGTTAGCAAGGTGGTCAAAGGCGGTAAAAAATTAAGTTTCCGTGCAATCGTTGTGGTTGGCAATGAGCGCGGTCAGGTAGGCGTTGGTGTGGGCAAAGCCAGTGATGTGATTGGCGCTGTTCGCAAAGGGGTTGTCGATGCCAAAAAGCAAGTCATCGACGTTCCGTTAACCAAGTCGAATTCCATTCCTCACCCCTCTAATGGAGCGGCGGTTGGTGCCAAGGTTATGGTACGACCCGCTGCACCCGGTACAGGGGTAATTGCCGGCGGCGCTGTGCGGACAGTGTTGGAATTGGCAGGGGTTCGTAATATTTTAGCCAAGCAATTGGGTTCTAATAATCCCTTGAATAATGCCAGAGCTGCCGTTAATGCTCTAGATGCTCTGCGGACTTTTGCTGAAGTGGCTCAAGAACGCGGGGTTGAGGTTGAGAAGCTCTATGTCTAAAGGTAGAGTGTTGAGTTTTGAGTATTAAATGTAGAGACGTGCCATGGCACGTCTGAGTTTTGAGTTTCACGATCTAAATTATGAGAATCCATACTGTAGCACCCCAAGCAGGTGCAAAGAAACGTCGTCGTCGTGTTGGTCGCGGGATTAGCGCGGGTCAAGGTGCTAGCTGTGGCTTTGGCATGCGGGGTCAAAAATCGCGATCGGGTCGGGGTACAAGACCGGGGTTTGAAGGGGGTCAGATGCCTTTGTACCGCCGCTTACCTAAGCTAAAACACTTTACGGTGATTAATCCCAAACATTACACTACGATAAATGTAGGTAAGTTGGCATCACTCCCTGCCAATACAGAGGTGACATTACCGTCACTGATGGAAGCGGGTATCGTCACCACTAACGACGGACCGCTGAAAATTCTGGGCGACGGGGAGTTGAATGTATCACTAAACGTTAAAGCTGCTGCCTTCACGACTGGCGCTCGCCAAAAAATTGAGGCGGCGGGCGGGAGTTGTGAAGTGATTGAGGCGTAACTTTTTAGCGTTGGCGGGTAATGGTGCTGCTAATAGTTTGAGAAACGTAGAGATACAGTTAGGTCTTGATCTAACCAAGGTCTGTAGGGCGTTTTTGACCGCGCCATCCAGGTTATTGATCTGGAACTCTAATCAGATCTGAAGGGACGCAATTTTAATGGGTTCCGAAGTATCCGATTAGAATCCCTGTTTATTTATACCAGGGAGAGGTCAACACTGTGTCATCTAGAGGTACCCCTTTATGGTCGTCAGTCGAGACAAAGCTCCAACGGCTCAAGAAACATTTATGCAGATGGCACAAGCTGCCGGTCTTAGAGGTCGGTTGCTTTTGACCATCGGTTTGTTGATCCTAGCCCGGTTTGGTGTATTTTTACCTGTACCGGGAATTGATCGGGAACAACTTTCCACAGCTATCCAAAGTGGAAACGTTCCCATCGTTGGCATTTTAGATTTTTTCTCTGGGGGAGGATTCTCGGCTTTGGGAATTTTTGCCCTAGGAATTTTGCCCTATATTAATGCGTCGATTATCTTACAGTTGCTGACGGCAGCTATCCCCACTCTGGAAAATTTACAGAAGAATGAAGGGGAAGCCGGACGCCGGAAAATTTCTCAAATTACCCGGTATGTTGCCTTGGGTTGGGCGATATTACAAAGTGTAGGTTTGGCAATCTTTGCTAGCCAGTTTGCCACAAATCCGGGAACTATTTTCTTTGTGGAAACCGTGCTAGCCATCACGGCTGGCTCAATGTTTGTCATGTGGCTTTCGGAAGTGATTACCGAACGCGGGATTGGTAACGGAGCATCTTTGTTGATTTTTGTCAATATTGTGGCAGTTCTGCCCCGGACATTGGGTCAAACGATTGAATTGGCACAGACGGGGGGGCGAGAAATGGCAGGTAAGGTGGTCATTTTGCTCCTGGTTTTCCTGGTGATGATTGTGGGGATTGTTTTTGTTCAGGAGGGAACACGCCGGATTCCGATTATTTCGGCAAGACGACAAGTTGGACGTCGCCTCTATCGAGAACGGACGAGTTATCTGCCGCTACGACTGAACCAAGGTGGGGTAATGCCGATTATCTTTGCCTCAGCGGTTTTGATTCTGCCTACCTCCCTGGCTGGCTTTGCTCGTGGTGGCACAGGTGAAGGCTTTTTAGGTTCGCTCATGCAAGGGTTCAATCAGGTGGCACTGTATATCAGCCCGAATGGTCCGACGCCGTGGCTGTATGTACTGGTTTATCTGGTGTTAATTCTCTTTTTCAGCTACTTCTATGCGTCGTTGATCGTGAATCCGGTTGATATGTCGCAGAATTTGAAGAAAATGGGAGCGAGTATTCCGGGAATTCGTCCAGGTAAAGCCACAAGCGACTATATTGAGCGAGTGCTGAATCGGTTGACGTTTTTGGGTGCCATTTTCCTGGGACTGGTGGCGGTTGTGCCAACGGCTGTCGAAAGTGCGACGGGAGTGACCACGTTTAGAGGGCTAGGCGCTACCTCGTTACTGATTTTGGTCGGTGTGGCAATTGACACGGCGAAACAAGTTCAAACGTATGTGATTTCACAGCGTTACGAGGGTATGGTTAAGCAGTAAAATTGCGGCTATGTCATTGATTACTTGTCCTTTGTTCAGTGTTGATGAACCCTAAATCTGTAGGTTTTCTCTAGAGGTGAGAGCTGGATTTGATCCGCGTTGTAGAAAAGACATCAAATTGACAGAGGACAAATGACAAATGACAAAGGACGAATGACAAATAACCAATGACACGATTAGTTTTTTTAGGACCACCAGGGGCAGGAAAAGGAACACAAGCTCAGCATATCGCTCAGCTTTATCAGATTCCTCACATATCTACTGGGGATATTCTACGGAGTGCGATCGCCGCATCTACACCACTGGGACAAAAGGCGCAGTCCTCTATGGAACGAGGGGAGTTGGTGCCGGATGAATTGATTCTGGATATGATTCGCGATCGCCTTAAACAACCTGATACTCAAGCGGGTTGGATTCTGGATGGGTTTCCGCGCAATGTGAGTCAAGCGGCTTTTCTAGAGAATCTGCTTCAGGAGCTCGATCAGCGCTGCGATTATGCCATTTATTTGGATGTCCCCGATGAATCAATCCTGAAACGGTTACTCTCACGGGGACGCCAAGATGATAATGAGCAGACGATTCGGCGACGCTTGGACGTCTACCGACAACAGACGGCACCGGTGATTGAGTTTTACCGCGATCACTCAATCTTACGCGAGATTGATGGGGATAGACCAATGGAGGCGGTTACGGACTCTCTGCAGCAGGTGATGTCGAGTTAAGTCATCAATGCCCAAACCGGAAAACCAACGCCGTCTCACTTTTGAGGGATGTTCTCCTCTGGGGTAAGTCGTTACTATTTCTAAGGCTTCCCTTCATTGGGACAGGCTCTTTGTGGGAGGATTTTGATAACATAAGTTAACACTCCCTGGACAAATCTCTATCTGTGTGGAGGGGAATTAGTGAGCAATTGTATTGAGGAACGACAAAATTGGCTAAACAAGACTTAATTGAAATGGAAGGGACGGTAACCGAATCCTTGCCGAACGCCATGTTTCGGGTTGATTTGGATAATGGCTTCAACGTCCTTGCCCATATTTCTGGCAAAATTCGCCGTAACTACATCAAAATCTTACCGGGCGATCGCGTCAAAGTTGAACTGACCCCTTATGACTTGAGCAAGGGGCGAATCACCTACCGACTTCGCAAAAAATAAAAATCGGTAGGGTTGATTTCGAGATTTATTTGACGCGGGAACCAAAAAATGATATGATAATGTGCTTGCGTTGTAACTAAAAAAACCATGAAGGTTAGAGCATCAGTCCGCAAAATGTGCGAAAAATGTCGCGTTATTCGACGCCGAGGTCGAGTAATGGTTATTTGTCCAAACCCCAAGCACAAACAACGTCAGGGGTAATCCACCAGACTCTATAAGACTCATTTGTAGCACAAAAGCAGTAAAAGGGAGAAAAATACCGTGGCAAGAATTGCCAGTGTAGACCTACCTCGCGATAAACGAATAGAAATTGGTCTAACCTACATCTACGGAATTGGTCTATCTCGCTCCAAAGAAATTCTGGCAAAAACGGGCGTGAATCCGGATATCCGCGTCAAGGATTTAAGCGATGCTGACGTAGCCAGCCTGCGATCGGTGGTCGAGGGCGACTATCAGGTTGAGGGTGACTTAAGGCGCTGGGAAGCCATGAATATCAAACGCCTTGTTGATATTGGCACCTATCGCGGGCGTCGTCATCGCCAAGGGTTACCTGTGCGCGGTCAACGAACCCGCACCAATGCCCGTACCCGCCGAGGCAGACGTATTGCCGTTGCCGGGAAGAAAAAAGCACCAGCGAAGAAGTAACAATCTTATTCAGTTCACACCCATCACTAAGATAGCCAACTAAAGCGATATGCCGCGACCAACTAAAAAAACTGGTACAAAAAAGCAGAAACGAAACGTTCCCAATGGAATGGCATTCATCCAGTCCACCTTCAACAATACCATCGTCACCATTTCTGACACGCGAGGTGATGTTGTTTCCTGGGCATCAGCGGGATCAAGTGGATTTAAGGGAGCTAAGAAAGGCACCCCCTTTGCCGCTCAAACCGCTGCCGATAACGCCGCCCGTCGAGCAACAGACCAAGGAATGCGTCAAATTGAGGTAATGGTTAGTGGTCCTGGTGCAGGTCGAGAAACGGCTATTCGCGCCCTACAAGGGGCAGGACTAGAAATTACCCTAATTCGGGATGTCACGCCAATTCCTCATAATGGTTGCCGTCCCCCGAAACGACGCCGCGTCTAGGATCGGGAAATTGGGAACGGGAATTGGGGAGGTTAAACCCAGAGTTTGATTGAAAACCTGTAAATCGGTTTAACCAGTATCCGTCTCGACTCGACAACAAAATCAAGTGTCAGCATCAAGCGAATTATGCCAACCACCAATACTTTGCTTAGTGCCACTTGTCCCAAATGGTGGGTTAGGCGCAACAACAAGTCAAAAGTACTCGCAAGCGTGCTTTTGATGGGTTCCTATGAATTAAAGGAGGGAGGTCACTCCGTGGCGCAGTTTCAGATTGAGTGCGTAGAATCCAAAACACTAAAGAATCAAAGTCAATATAGCAAATTTGTCCTAGAACCTCTCGATCGTGGTCAAGGTACAACAGTTGGCAACGCCCTGAGAAGGGTTCTCCTGTCTAACCTAGAAGGTACAGCAATTACTGCAGTCCGAATTGCTGGAGTCAATCATGAGTTTGCCACCATTGCGGGAATCAGAGAGGATGTCCTAGAAATTCTCCTGAATATGAAGGAAGTCGTCCTCAAAAGTTATACGCCCGGACCCCATATTGGTCGAGTCATGATCACTGGACCATCAACCGTGCGATCGGCTCAGTTTGACCTACCGTCGGACGTAGAATTTGTTGATCCGGGTCAGTATATCGCGACCCTAGCCGACGGTGCCAAACTGGAAATGGAGTTTCGCATCGAAAGAGGCAAAGGATATCGCTCTGTAGAACGGGGGCGTGATGAAGCATCTTCAGTCGATTTCCTGCAACTTGACGCCGTATTCATGCCGGTCACCAAGGTGAACTACAGCGTCGAGGATACCCGTGTTGACGGTTCTCTGGAAAAAGACCGTTTAATTTTAGATGTTTGGACAAATGGCAGCGTGTCACCCCAGGAAGCACTGAGTCAAGCCGCTAACATTCTGGTGGATTTATTCAATCCCCTGAAAGATATCGAGCTGAAGCCAGAGCCTGTGGGTCGTCCGGAAGATGAAGATCCAACCAGCCAAATTCCGATTGAAGAACTGCAACTGTCGGTGCGGGCGTATAACTGCCTCAAGCGAGCGCAAATTAACTCCGTTGCCGATCTCTTAGATTATAGCCAGGAGGATCTGCTGGAAATCAAGAACTTTGGTCAAAAGTCTGCCGAAGAAGTCATCGATGCCTTGCAAAAACGCTTGGGGATTACATTACCCCACGAAAAATCGGCTAAACCAACTTAAGGATTGAGACTAAATGGCTAATCGTCAACTCGATTAGCCATTCGATTGAAAAAGTTTTCGTTGTTGTGGGATTGTAGAGGAATAAAAGAAAATGCGTCATCGTCGTCGCGTACCCAAACTGGGAAAACCAGCCGACCAGCGTCGAGCGCTGCTCAGAAGCCTAGCTACGGAGTTGATTCGTCATGGTCGGGTCACCACCACCAAAACGCGGGCAAAAGCTGTGCGTTCCCAAGTAGAAAAAATGATTACCTTGGCAAAAGATGGCTCCCTAGCGTCTCGCCGTCAAGCCTTGGGCTATCTGTACGACAAGCAGTTAGTTCATGCTCTGTTTGAAGGGGCGAGCGATCGCTATGGCAATCGTAACGGTGGGTATACTCGCGTACTCAGAACCCTGCGCCGTCGTGGGGATAATGCGGAAATGGCAATCATCGAGCTGGTGTGAACTCAAGTCATGTCCGAGTGCGAGGTTAAGCCAACTCAACGCATCGCCCTGGTGATTCAATACCTGGGTACAAATTTCTCTGGTTGGCAACGACAGCCTCACCATCGCACAGTACAAGCGGACATTGAGCAAGTTCTGTCCACCGTCGAAGGAAAACCTGTAACCTTACACGGGGCGGGGCGTACTGACACAGGGGTTCATGCCGCTGCCCAAGTCGCCCATTTTAATAGCAGCCGTCCGATTCCGGGGGAGCGGTGGATGCCGATGCTCAATAGCCGACTACCAGAGGATATCCTGATTCGGGCATCAGCCCCCGTACCCGCCAATTGGCATGCTCGCTTTTCGGCGATTTGGCGTCGGTATCGGTACAGTATCTATACAGACGCTTGTCCTAACTTGTTTGTGCGATCGTTTTGTTGGCATTACTATCAGGCTCCCTTAGATGAACATCGGATTCAGGAGGCGCTTAATCCGCTACGGGGCAAACACCACCTGGCGGCGTTCCATCGCGCCAACTCTGGACGGAAGCATTCCTGGGTCACGGTTCAGGACACCCACTGTTACCGGAATGGCTCATTTATTCATATTGAAATTCAGGCGGATGGATTTTTATACGGCATGGTGCGGCTACTCGTCGGCATGCTGGTGGAGGTAGGGCGGGGCAACCTTGATCCCTACGAGTTTACTCAACTGTGGGTGAATCAACAACGAGAGCGGATCAAATATTCAGCGCCAGCAAAGGGTCTGTGTTTGTTACGAGTGGGTTACCCTAACTCGCCGTTTCCGCCAAAAACGTGGTTTGATACTCAGCCGACGTTTATGCTGCCGACCGAGACGCCCCTCAATTGTGTTTAGGTTAACTGTTTACCGTTTGAAGTAATCAAAAAAAACTCATGCAAAAAACTTACCTGCCAACTCAGGATTCTTTAGAACAAAATTGGTACGTTATCGATGCCGAAGGTCAACGTCTGGGACGATTGGCAACTGAAATTGCCATGATTCTTAGAGGGAAAAATAAACCGACCTATTCCCCGCATATGGATACAGGGGACTTCGTTATCGTGGTCAATGCTGAGAAAGTAGTCGTCACCGGCAAAAAAAGCAGTCAGAAGCTCTATCGCCGCCATTCCGGTCGTCCGGGTGGGATGAAGACGGAAACCTTTGCCCATTTACAAGCCCGCCTACCAGAACGGATTATTGAAAAGGCGGTGAAAGGGATGCTGCCCAAAAATTCCCTCGGTCGTAAACTTTTTACTAAGCTGAAAGTTTACGCGGGTGCAGCTCATCCCCATGACGCTCAAAAACCTCAAACCTTAACCATTGACACCATTCCAGGAGAACAAGACTAATGCAAGCAACAGAACCGATGGAAAATCGCGCTGTTTACTGGGGAACGGGTCGCCGTAAATCCTCAGTTGCCCGGGTGCGCCTAGTTCCAGGGACGGGTCAACTGACTGTTAACGGGCGTCCCGGCGATGTCTACTTTAATCTGAATCCAGCCTATTTAATGGTGACCAAATCACCATTGGAAACTTTGGGTCTAGAAAATGATTATGACATTCTAGTCAATGCTCACGGTGGTGGGTTGACGGGACAATCCGATGCGATTCGCTTAGGTGTGGCGCGGGCGCTTTGTGAACTTGACCCGGAAAATCGCTCTCCGTTGAAGATTGAAGGGTATTTAACGCGCGATCCCCGTGCCAAAGAACGGAAGAAATATGGCTTACATAAAGCCCGCAAAGCTCCCCAATACTCGAAGCGTTAGAATTGGGAGAAGAGAAGACGAATCATCAGGGGTGATTTCGCCCCAAACGACACAAACGACAGAACGAAGAAACGCTTGCTCACAGAGGAGAGTAACCATGCCAAAACCTGATATTCATCCCCAGTGGTATCCAGACGCCAAAGTCTATTGCAACGGAGAAGTTGTGATGACGGTTGGTTCAACCCAGCCCGAAATTCATGTTGATGTGTGGTCGGGAAATCATCCCTTCTACACCGGAACCCAGAAAATTATTGACACGGAAGGTCGTGTGGAGCGCTTTATGCGGAAATACGGCATGTTAGAAGGGAATGCCTCGGAGCAGCAATCGTCTAAAGAGAAATAGCGAGGTAGCTTGAAGTGTGTTCGACGGTAGCGGAGCCTAACTCTTAATAGTTAGACTTCGCTCTTCAATGCTTTTTTAGGCTATTTTAATGGAGCGATCGCGTTAACCATGGCGGAAACTTACCTACTTGATAAATTACAATCGGTTGAACAAACCTTTCACGAATTAACGCGCCGTTTGGCTGACCCGGATATTGCCACTGATCCGGTGGAAGTGCATCGGGTGGCAAAAGCGCGTTCTTCCTTAGAGGAAGTGGTTAGCACCTACGAACTCTGGAAAACAGCCCAGGAGGAACTAACTGGCGCTCGCCAAATCCTCAAGGAAGCCAATGGGGATGGTGAAATGTACGACATGGCAGCCCTGGAAGTTGAGGAACTGCAAACCAAGCTGGAGGAGTTGGAAACGCGCCTAAAAATCTTACTCTTGCCTCGTGATCCTAATGATGATAAGAACATCATGTTGGAAATCCGAGCCGGAACTGGGGGCGACGAAGCCAGTATTTGGGCGGGGGATTTAGTCCGAATGTACTCCCGCTATGCCGAAACTCAGAACTGGCGGGTGAAGCTATTGAGTGAGTCCCCGGCTGACATGGGCGGGTTTAAAGAGGCGATTCTGGAAATTCAAGGGGAACAGGTTTACAGCAAGCTGAAGTTTGAAGCAGGTGTGCATCGGGTGCAACGTGTCCCGGTGACGGAAGCAGGAGGACGAGTTCATACCTCAACCGCGACTGTGGCGGTAATGCCAGAAGTGGATGATGTGGAAATTGAGGTTGATCCGAAGGATTTAGAAGTTTCCACAGCCCGTTCGGGTGGCGCTGGTGGACAGAATGTGAACAAGGTGGAAACGGCGGTTGATCTGTTCCACAAGCCGACTGGGATTCGGATCTTCTGTACGGAGGAGCGTTCTCAACTGCAAAACCGAGAGCGGGCGTTGCAAATTCTCCGCGCTAAACTGTATGAAATGAAGCTGCGGGAGCAACAGGAAGCGGTTACCTCAATGCGGCGATCGCAGGTGGGGACAGGTTCGCGATCGGAGAAGATTCGCACCTATAACTATAAGGACAATCGGGTGACGGATCATCGCTTGGGTCAAAACTATTCTCTGAATAATTTGCTTGAAGGGGATTTGGAGTCGGTGATTCAGTCTTGCATTACCCAAGATCAACAGGAACGTTTGGAAGAGTTGGCAACGTCGGACGAACAAGGGGAATCGCTTTTGGCTTAATTGGTATTGGTCATTTGTCCTTTGTCCTTTGTCCTTTGTTTGTGTCATACTCGCTCTTCTTCAAGCAAGCTACGTCATTTGCCATTTGGCTTAAATCTAAACGACAAGAGGGCGGGTTTTGTTGTTGATTTATTGGTGAAGAGGACGGGTTTTGTTGTTGATTTATTGGTGAAGAGGGCGGGTTTTGTTGTTCCGTTATCGGTG
>NZ_JBKHHI010000045.1:0-24976 GCF_046539235.1 Coleofasciculus sp. | reverse complement strand
CTTGCTCGCTACTAATAAGCATCTTGCTCGCTACTAATAAGCATCTTGCTCGCTACTAATAAGCATCTTGCTCGCTAAGCTGTTCGGCATTTAAATTGGGATACCCAAAACCCTGAAAGGCAACATGCAACAGGCAACAGGCAACAGCTAATACACAATTTAAATGCGTTTTAGCTTACTAATACCCAATTTAAATGCATGACAGCTTATGAGGGAGGGGGTATAAGGGTAATGTTTGTATCCAAAGAATTAGGGAGCATCCCGTTTTGGACAAAGCATTACCTCAAATAACGCAATTGCAAGGATTTCAGCCCCATTCAAAGAGCCAACGTGCCAAATGGGGATGCTCCCAAGAATTAGGGCTATGATGGATAAATTAATTTAATTTTAGTGAGTTTTTATTATGCATATTGGATTTCTTAACCCACAAGGTAACTTTGATCGCCATGATAGTTACTGGACTGAACATCCGGATTTCGGGGGTCAGCTCATCTATGTGAAAAATGTGGCGGTGGAGATGGCAAAGCACGGTCATAACGTAGATATTCTCACGCGCCAGATTATTGACCCAGAGTGGTCTGAATTTTCCGAGAAATTTGATCACTATCCCGATGCGCCCAATGTTCGGATTATCCGCTTACCTGCTGGACCCAAAGAATTTCTCCGCAAAGAATTACTCTGGTCACATCTGGTGAGAGACTGGATACCCAATATCCTACAATTTTATCAAGAGGAAGGGAACTTTCCTGATGTGATGACCAGCCATTATGCTGATGGTGGCATATCTGGGGTTTTAATTGAAGCTGAAGTTGGTATTCCTTTCACCTTTACTGCTCATTCTCTAGGGGCGTTGAAGATGGATAAACTCGAAGTCACGCCCGAAAATCTCCAAGAGATGGACGAGTATTATCACTTCGGACGCCGCATTGTGGCTGAACGCTTGAGTATGAATCGCTCGGCTGTCAATATTACCAGTACAACGGATCAAGAACGGTTTAAACAATACGCTCATCCTGCCTATCGAGGGGCAGTTGATGTCAACAATGATGCTCGTTTTGCCGAAATTCCACCGGGAGTTGACCCTTCATTGTTCGATATTGAAACCAGTTCCCCCAACGAGGAAGAAACCTATCAATTAATTCAAGAACGATTAGCGCAAGACATTGATGAAGGGCGGCAGGATTTGCCTGCGATTATCGCGGCGAGTCGATTAGCGCCGAAAAAGAATCATCTGGGTTTAGTCCAAGCCTTTGCTGAGAGTGAAACGCTGCAAGAAAAAGCCAATCTGGTTATTTTTACTCAGGGAGAAGACAACCCACTGCGGGAACCGGTTAGCAATCATACAGCAGAAAAGGAGATACTCATTCCCATACGAGAAGTTGTCAACAATAATAACTTACGGGGTAAAATCAGTGCCTTTAGTCTCCCAGATCAACCCGCCCTCGCCGCCGCTTATCGATTTTTTGCTCAACGTCATTCTGTATTTGCTCTCACGTCTCACCATGAACCTTTTGGATTGGGTCCGATAGAAGCCGCTTTAGCTGGGTTACCATTAGTCGTGACTAAAAATAGTGGTTTAAGGGAGAGTTTACGAGAGGGAGATGAGGTTTATGGTATTTTTATTGATCCAGAGAATCCAGCAGCAATTGCTCAAGGTTTAGAAGATGTTCTCAGTGATTCTCAACGGTGGGAGTGGTTCCATAACGCCTGTCGTGAGCATATATGGAACTATTACACTTGGAAGACAACGGCGATAGATTATCTGCATTTAATCGAGGAAATTCTCGCCTCACCTAACGCCCGTCGTCCTGATGAATTGTTGCGGATTCATCCTTATTTTCGTGATCCGCGACCTGAAAATGATGTATCGTTGGACGAGTTGAAGGAACTCTATTTCCAATCGTCATTGTCTTCATCGTAGGAGGTGAATTTACTCAGGTTTGGCGGTAGGGACAGGGCAATGTGGTGTCATCAGGACTGTCACTTATTCAAGCTTTGTAGAAGAATTTCAACGAGCCGATATACGTGTGTTCCTGGTGTAGGAGACCAATTTTGTGTCGCTGTTGGATGTAGCTGCTTGGCACGAGCTACCGCATCCGCAATTTTGGGTTCATATAAAGATAGATCAAGTTTACTACTATTGTAACTTCCTAAAAGGACTTTTAGCCTTGTCTTGAAATCCTGGCAACTTTTATCCTGGGACTCTAAATCTGAAAAGTGCAAGCACAACCAAACTTCAAAACAGGGGTTACTAATAGCTAAATAATAATTTTTTTGTTTAGCTTCACGACAAACTGAACTTAAATTTTGAGACGTCCAACGATCTACATCAAATACCAGCCAAAGCATATCATCGTCGTTTAGATCATAAAAAAAGGAATAGCACCAAAACGACCGTTTAAGTAACCTTTTTCAACTTTCAAGTCGGGTCTGATTTTGAATTCGGCTAAAGAATAAAGACTTGATGCACCTTGCTGATTCTTTTCAACAAACCAAATCTCATCCCGTCGCAGTAAATCTAAATCGAGTAGGTTAGTGTCATGAGTTGTAAAGATTAATTGATTACTTTTTTCTCTACAGTTTATTGCTGTTTGCACAAAAAAATGAGACAGTAGCGGATGTAATCGTCTATCAAGTTCATCTAAAAAAATGACTTTTTCAGATTCTTGCTTTAAAAGAAAGAGAGTCGGGATAAGATTAAGCAAACGTTGAGTGCCTTCTGACTCTTCTTCAATCGTAAAATCAATCAGATTCCCGTTTTCATCGCGATGTTGAGTTTTTAATTGAATCAATTCTAATTTTCCATCTTTATTTTTGCGAATTATATACCGTTTTCCTCGACTATTACTCCCTATTATTGCTAGTGCTTCTCTATCCGCATCATTAAGATTTTGAATTAAATCATCTATAACCCTTTTAGGTATTTTGGGGAAATGATAATCAATATCGAGTTCAGCTTCCTCAGTGCTAATCGAATCAATCCCTGTTCCAGCAAACCGAAGAAACTCACTGAGAAAATCGGTAAATGATTCATCACTGAGAATGCCAATTTCTAATCCCGGATAGTCAGCCTCGGCTGGAATAATAGTCAGTGCTTCTCTAAACCAGTTAGCCACCGGAACTAATACATCAACATTGCGGTCAATCGCTTCTGTTAAAAAAAGTTGGTTAGGGCGAGTCCCTTCAGCCACGAAATCAAGGAATTGTTTGCGTTTATTACTTCTACCTTTAAGAGGCGTGCCATAGTCCAAGCTTGTTTCTTTTTTTGAAGAAGTGATGCGTTCAAAATACATTACTTCTTGTTTTTTGTCATGAGGAATACCATAAAGCCATTCCTCAAAAATTTGTTCTCTATTCAATCTAAATCCATAAGAGTACTGGATGCCTTGATACGTAAATATACATTCAAATTTACTGGATTTTTGACTATAATTTCCCAGTTTAAATGGGATAACTGGAATTGATTGAGTGCTTCTAGTTCCTTCTACAACTAAATCTTTGGCAAACTTTACAGCCTCTATAAGATTTGATTTACCTGCTGCATTTGCCCCATAAATTGCGGCGAGTGGTAGCAGTGAGCGATCTTTCCCGGCTGCATTGTTAGCCAGATGTTCTAAATGTTTTTGGTCACTGTTAACGCCTAGCATACTGAACGTAACTTCATCTCTAAAAGATAAAAAGTTTTGTAAAGTTAGTTGAATCAGCATGATTCTTCACCTATCTGTATCCCACTAAGTAGGTTGGTGGAAATAAACTCAACCATATTAAGTTATGTTAACAAGCCTCAAACCCTTACAAATGACGAATGACGAATGACGAATGACGTAGCTTGCTTCTCGCGAAAGCGAGTTCCCCACCGTTAACTTTAATTGTCCCCACCTACTTACTTATTCTATCTATAGTAGGCTAAAACGGCATTTTAGGAGCAAAAATCTCCTAAATACTTAATTCTTGAGCAATTTATCCCTTTCAGTATAGATGGTATACTACTTTCGCCGCGATCGCACTCACCCACACTGGTTGTATCAGGTGCAGGTCAACGAGAGTTTGGGTCTTTGGAACCTAGACGGAGCCTTGTTTTTGAGTAACCTAACGCCCTCGCGCTTCCTGAACATTACGTGCTTTCCATCATGCGTACCCCTTTTAACCTCATTATCGTTAAGGAGAAATCCATTAATTTTGTTGACTCGCCCTTATCTTTTGTTAACGCTGAATAAAGGATAAGGTGGTGGGTTACGGCGGAGCGAGAATTAAATGATTTGTTTCCTCAATTTAACACCGCCTAACCCACCCTACAGGTTAAGGTTTATCTATCTATATTTACAGGAGGATACCTTTGACAAAGGTGGAATGCATCAGAATCAGTCTTAGCGTGAACACTATTGTCGCTTCTGGTTAAGCTAATGCACCCTTGCTGCAACAGGTGGTTCAGATTCAAATTCCACAAGCTAACTGTTCCATCTGGATTCGCTAATGCTAATTGTTCACCATCGGGGGAAAAGCTAACCTTGGCGACTGGATTTTTATGACTCGGTAAGGCTTTGAGTAATGTACCATTTTGATGCCAGAGTCTGACGCGGTTATCGGTGCTTGTCGTCGCTAAGATTTGGTTATCCGCACTAAAGCTAAAGCTGGTGACTGGTTTGGTATGTTGTAAGATATTCAACAATGTGCCATTTTTACGCCAAAGTCTTACTGTACCCTCTGTACTGCTAGAGGCAATAAGTTGACTATTGGGACTAAATTGGATATCGATAATAGCATCGTTGGTTGTATCAAAGGTGTGGAGTAACGTACCATCCCGACACCGCCACAGTGCGATCGCGCCTTGGTGATCTACAGTTGCTAGTTTATCACCGTTGGCGGAAAAACTGACATGGGAAATATTGGGACGAGTTAACGTTTGCGATAATTTATCCTCCAGATATTGCCACAGTTGAATCTCTTGATCGGTACTAACGGCAATTTGTTGACGGTTGGGATTAAAACTGATACTGGTTATATTACCTGCATCAACTTTTACAGTTGCCTGTCGTTGACCCTTTTGATCCCAAACTTGAATCGTACCATCAGCGCTAGCACTGGCGAGGGTTTGGCTATCAGAACTAAAGCTGAGATTAATGATGCGATCGCCTGCTTCCTGTAAAATATAAACTCGGTTAGATTTATCGGGATCACTCCGATGATGCCACAGCTTTACCGTACCATCCTTATAGGCGACAGCCAACATCTGACTATCCGGACTAAACCGAAACTGAGTCACTGGGGAAGAATGTCCGGGTAAACTATTCGGCTGACTGAAACTCGAAATCGCTTGATTGAATGCCATAATCACCCGCATTTTAGTATCTGCTGTCACGCCAAGGGACTGTTTAAGTTCTTTGGTTGCGCGAATACTTTCGATGAGTGCATCTCGCGTTTGATTGGTGGCTAAAAGGGATTCGGATAATAAACTCAGGGTATTGATTTTAATATTCCGTTCTTCAATCGAGGGTTTAACCCAAAATACACCCATCAATAGGGTTATAATCACCGCCGCCGCCCCCGTGAGATATTGAAATCTCAACTGCTGTTCCCGATTTAATTTCGCTTGGATTAATTTTCGTTGCTGTTGTTCTTTTGTTAATTCTTCCAGTAATTCTTTTTCGCGACGCAGTTGTTTAATTTCTGCTTGATTTTGGCTTTCGATTTGTCGTAATTGTGCCAGGGTTGCTTCTTGAGATGCGGCGAGGAAATGATAATCGCGATCGCTTAAACTTTTCCCCGTCGCCCAATCTTGAGCATCTTGTAAAGCCTGTCCGCGCAATAATCGAGACTCATCTTGGCAATCTGAGGCAAACCAAGCGGTTAACGCTTCACTGTAGGGACGTAATTCAGCTAGGGCGTTTTCTACCCAATTGGGGGTAAAAATAGACTGATAAATTCGGTTTTTTACTCGTAGTTTTCCGCCTTGACGAACAACTAACCCGCTGAGACATAATTGGGCTTGTTCGGGACTGTCATCAGCAATCAGTTCTCCCTGGTGTAAAATGCGCTGATAAAGTCCCAATAATCGACCCGCCAATTGCTCATTTTTGAGGATGCGATCGCGGATAGTTCGGATATGAGCAGGTTCATCTTGAGATTCCCAGTTTTCCAAGATTTTGGATTGGACAATTTGCCCAATTAAGGGTGAATTTAAATCGTCCCTTGAATCATTGATAGTCGAGTGATTCACCCCTACTAGGCTTGAATATTGCACCACTAACTGACAAAGTTTTTGGGTGAGAAAGGGTTGTCCACCTGTCCAGTCTAAAATCTCGTGTAAGACAGTTTGAGGATGATTAACATGTCCCGTTAATCCCTGAATCAACGGTTGACAATCCGGAAATTGAAACCCTTGCAACTCTATCGCCCGACCAATATTAAATGGGGTGCGGGTAGGATCACTAATTAAATCCAATGGCGTAGCAACTCCGACTAAGGCAAACGTAAGCCGCTGATAGTCAACATTTTGGGCGCGTTTATTATAGCAGGCGCGAATAAAGGCAAAAAAATCATCGGCAGCTTCCTGCAAGCTGAGAATGCTATCGATTTCATCAATAAAAATAACAATAGGTTGAGATAACTGTTTCAGCAGTACAGTGGAAACAAGTTCACTCAATCGCTGCACAGGAGACATCCAGTCTCGCCCTTGCCACCAGTCCATAAATTCCAGGGGATTGAATAGATTAAAGCTATTCAAAAACTGATAGGCTACACCGCCATACCACTGATCCAGGGATTGGCTACCAATATCCGATAAATCAATTGCAGCACAGGCAAATCCTTCCGCAGATAGCTTTTGCATGGTGCGAACCAGTAAACTAGATTTACCCATTTGTCGGGAATTAAGGACATAACAAAATTCTCCGCTTTTAAGCCCTTCATAGAGTTCCGTGTCCGCTTGTCGGATGATATAGGTAGGGGCATCTTCAGGAAGACTACCACCAATTTGGTAAGGGTAATAGTGCATGATTTATTAGATTTTTAAATTATTTTTTTCAAATATACTTAACAGTTTTATTTAAAATCAAGCCAAGTTAAGATTTCTTGCAGTAACCAGGCACTTTCCCTTTCACCTAAAGCACCACCAAGCTTGTAAATACAATCATCAATTGTAGGAATTAAAATTTCATACGTAAAGCCTCTATTCATTAAAAAAGCATTGCCAATACTTGTAATTTTTATCCGATACTGATCATAATAAGAAAACCAACTTCGTCGTTTTATTTCTAAGGAATTACGATTTCGCTCAAATAAAATGTAAGTTTTTTCACCCATGTTGCTTAACCGCACAAACGATATAGCTATTCCAGCAAATAATACTAGGAATGCGGCAGTGAAAAATAATCCCGATAGTGGGGAATTCGGGGATGATTCAGGGCTTGTAAAACTTGTGCCTCACGTTCAAAGAGTTTAAGTTCTTCCCACTGCATTTCCGGGCTAAAAGCTAATAGCTTAACCGTCACTTGTTCATTAGATTGTAAATCCGTCGCTAACCAAGTTTGTCGCCCTGCAGCCGTGCGTCCTAATTTTTCTTGCAGTTGGTAACGTTCCTTTAAGCATTGATTGGGATTGAACACGAGATTACCTCTGATAACGGTTGACGGTATCTGACGCCTGTGTAGGGACAAGTTTTACTGTTATCACTGTGCATAGGAATACCCATTCTTTTTCTGATTACACCAGGTACAAGTTTTGCGGTTACGGCGTGAGCGTCTTAACTGGCGGCGGGTAGTTTACTTCTTACCTTAACCTAGGTATGACTAAACCTGCCCTGACTTACAATTATCTCATCTTCCTTATTGCCTTTTTTGATAAAACGGCTCTATTCTGTTTACTGGGTACAGTTTCAGGTTATCGGGACTTTCGCCGGAACATCCCTACCCGGTTTGGTATAGCCCTACGCGCTGGTGTATTTACACATTAGAAATGGAGGCTTTACCAGGAGTGTTTTAGAACATTTGTACTGTAACTACGCAAGAGCGTACTGCTATAAATTGCCGATTAACGTTAATTTTTATAACGTTCAATTGTCGCCAGTGCTCGATCTTTACCACCATAATAAGATTGGATGATTTCAGCAATCTGAACCGCTCGTTCAGGGTTCCCTGTAGCGACTAATCGGCGTACAATGGCATCCAAGGCTTTAGCTTTTGGTTCATAGTCTGTGAGCGTTTTAGCTACCTGAATGGCTTGCTCATACTCAGCAGACGTGGTTAAATAGGGTGCGATCGCGTGGATGGTCTTACTCCGAATCGAGTCATCAGTGATATGATGAGTTATTCTCAAGGCTTGCTCAGACTCACCAGCATCAGTTAACTGGAGTGCGATCGCTTGTATCTTTTCAATGATTGTCAAAGTTTGCTTAGACTTACCCATCGCCACTAACTCCGTGGCAATAACCTCAAGTGCTTTGACTTTAACCCAACTCTCTGTAATCGTTTCCGCAGTATCAATGGCTTGATTGTACTTACCCGCTTTCGCGTAATTAGCCGAACGATAAGCTAAAGTCGAATCTTCCCCGATAAAAATTCCTTTTTCATCCTCTCCATAAAGATTTACTGTCTCCGGGGCGCATTGAATCACACCATCTTCTACAATTGGTGCTGGAGGGCGATTAGTACCCTTATCTTTTGTCTCACACAGAATCGCAAATGTTGTTAATTCTCCTGTTTCTTCAGCGTCACCCAAAAATACACCACCCACATAACTCTTTAAATCGGATTGGCGGGAAACGCCATAGTTAATCGAACTCAAAAGAGTGGCAGAAGTTAAATAGGTATAGTTTGTGGTTTCAGTGCTAATGCCTAGTCCCAGTTCACCAATATTATTCGTAAAATTACTTTCCTCTAAAAAATAAGCTTGCTGGGCGCGATTCATGGAACCAACATACTGTTTTGCTTCGGATTGCTTTGCTTTATCAGCGCTATTAATAAATGAAGGAATTACTAGGATAATAAAGCCAATTCCCATTAGTCCTAGCCAAGCCAAGCAGCCACAACCGTAACCACTTTTCGTATCCGATGAACGGTTTATTGATTGTTGCACAGGAATTTGATTCTGGTGATAAATAAAACAGGATTGCAGCAAAGAAAACGCTTGACGTGCCGTACTCACACGTCTTTCCGGTGCAGGTTGAATTAACTGCTCAATCCAGTTAGCAAAATTCGGATTAATTCTGACTTTATCTTGAAACTTAATCCGCATTCGCTGCTGGGGTAATTGAGATGGCGGAATCCCTGTTAATAAATGAATTAAAGTCGCACCCAAGGCATATAAATCTGATGCAGGTACAGCTTTTCCCCATAGCTGTTCGGGGGGCGCATAACCACTGGTTCCCACTACTGTAAATGTAACCCCTTCAGCTTTAGCTTTGTCTTGCACAGCACCAAAGTCTACCAAATAAATTTGGTTATTGTTCCCTAAAATTAGATTACTGGGTTTAATATCACGATGGAGAACAGGCGGACTCAATTCGTGTAAATCAATTAAAATCTTGAGCAAATCCTCAGCAAAATGACGCACCTGATTCTCCTTAAACTGTTTCCCTTGATCTAATAACTGCTTGAGAGAACTACCGGGAATATACTCTTGCACTAAAGCAAACCAGGGTAATCCGTTTACCTTAGACTGATCACTATTTTTATTGTCGATAGAAGATGCTTCTAAACCCGCTTCAACATCATCCACTGAGAAATAATCCAGATACTTCGGAATGCGAGGATGGTTGAGATTCTTAAGAACTTGAGCCTCTCGTTGAAACAGCTTCAACTCATCCCATTGCATCTGGGGATTAAACACCAGCAATTTAACTACAACGGCTGTTGGCGGTGAGGCTTGTGTATCCATCGCTAACCAAGTTTGCCGCCCTGCATTGTGTCCTAACGGTTTTTGTAGCTGATAGCGATCGCGTAAAATTTGTCCCGCACTTAACATAATTAATTCCTTCAAATCTTAACTAATAGGGTTTCATTCGTTCCTAACAATCTGCCAGCCAATCTTTAATTTCATAAACCAACCAATTTACTTCAGAGGGTTTTAGGTAATGAGCTAAACAGTAATTTTTCTTTCTCGTTTTTAGATAGATTGCCTGCTTAAAATAATCTGAGCTGACTTGTTGAATTTCTGAAAGTAACAAATGAAAATTGAATTGATCACAAACAAAAAAGCTGCTTTTGTCAAAAGTTACCTGATAAGCACAAAAATTAGGTAAAATGAAACCATCAATTCCTCTTTTAATTTCTGAGTATCCTTTTAATGTTTTCTGTCCAAAAATTAGAGATGATAAAAATACGACAATACTTATAACTAGCCAAGACAATGAGTCGAGGTTTCCAGCGATTAACGTGAAAAAATTTACCATTGTATACACTCCAGATAAGAGTGTAGAAAAAGATATAACAGTAAATAGCAAGCACAAACCGATGCATAGAATTAATTTAAATCCGAAAACTAAAATGCACACAGAAAAAAATAGTTTTTTAGCCGGAAATTTTATGACAAGCTGATGTAGAGATTTTTTGAGTTTAATTCGCGTTGAAAAAGGTGGATAAACGGATTCCAAAGGATAACAAATCGATCGCCCGGTTTCCAATGTATCAAGAGCTTGGCTAGCACAACTCAAGCGCAAATCTAAGTCCGGTTCCGTCAAGGCTTCAATCCAACTGATCAACTGAGAGTTAATACTCACCTGCTCCCGAAATTGTATGCGTAAATTTTGTTGGGGCAAATCAGCCGGAGAAACACCTGTTAATAGATGAATTAACGTCGCGCCCAAGGCATAAAGATCAGAAGCCGGAACCGCTTGTCCCCAGAACTGTTCTAAGGGTGCATATCCACTCGTTCCCACCACGGTAAACGTCACTCCTTCTACCGCCGCACTATCTTGCACCGCACCAAAATCAACTAAATAAATCTGCTTATCCTCTCCTAAAATCAGATTACTCGGCTTAATATCTCGGTGTAATACAGGTGAATTTAATCCATGTAAATAGATGAGAATCTCCAGCACTTGTTTAGCAATAGAACGAACCTGTGACTCCGTAAACCGCTTTCCCTCATTCAGTAACTGCTGTAAAGATTTGCCTGGGATATAATCCTGCACTAAGCCAAACCAACATAACCCCGCCCCAATTTTTTGATTCAAGGAAAAATAATCCCGATATTGAGGAATTCGAGGATGATTCAGTTGCTTCAGCACCGCTGCTTCTCGTTCAAATAACTTAAACTCATCCCACTCCATTTGAGGATTAAACGCCAGTAACTTAACTGTCACCTGTTCACCCGACTGTAAGTCTTGAGCTAACCAGGTTTGACGCCCTGCATTATTCCCTATTTGCTGTTGCAGTTGGTAATGTTCCTTTAAGCATTGCTTGGGGTTAAATAAGAGATTAGTTTTCATAACGATTGACCGCCTCTATTGCTGTAACTGTTCAAAGTTGTGAAACATCCAAATATACAAAAACAATCCGGACAAGATAGATAATGTTCATGATGTTTTAGGTATTATTGTCAACGTTTATAACCTTCAATTGCTGCCATTGCCTTCTCTTTACCGCCATAGTAAGATTGGATAGTTTGAGCAATCTGAACCGCTCGTTCATCGTTCCCTGTAGCAACTAATCGGCGTACAATGGCATCCAAGGCTTTGGCTTTTTGTTGATAATCTGTAATCGTTTTAGCCACCTGAATCGCTTGCTCATGCTCAGTTGCTGTGGTTAAATAAGGTGCGATCGCTTGGATAGTCTTACTCTGAATCGACTCATCGGTGATACTGTGAGTTACTCTCAAGGCTTGCTCAGACTCACCAGCATCAGTTAAGTTGAGTGCGATCGCTTGAATAGTATTACTCTTAATCGAGTCATCGGAGATATTACGAGTCACTCTCAAGGCTTGCTCAGACTCACCAGCCGCAACTAATTCTGTTGCAATAATCTGCAATGCTTTTGCCTTAAAACCTTCTTCGGTGATCGTTTCCACAGTATCAAGGGCTTGATTATACTTACCAGCTTTCGCGTAATTAGCTGAAATATATACTAACTTCCCATCTTCTCCGAAAAAAACCTCTTGATCCCCTCCACTAAGACTTTCCGTACCCGGAGCGCATTGAAGCCTACCATCTTCTACAATTGGTGCTGGAGGGCGATTAGTACCCTTATCTTTTGTCTCACACAGAATCGCAAATGTTGTTAATTCTCCTGTTTCTTCAGCGTCACCCAAAAATACACCACCCACATAACTCTTTAAATCGGATTGGCGGGAAACGCCATAGTTAATCGAACTCAAAATAGTGGCAGAAGTTGAATAGGTATAGTTTGTGGTTTCAGTGCTAATACCGAGTCCCAGTTCACCAATATTATTCGTAAAATTACTTTTCTCTAAAAAATAATTTTGCTGGGCGCGATTCATTGAACCAGTATATTCTTTTGCTTCGTATTGTTTTTCTTGACTAGGGTTAACCATAATCAATGGACTAACTAATAGGAACATAAAGCCAATTCCGATGATTCCTAGCAAAGCTAACCAGCCACAACTATAACCACTGTTTTTATCAACAAGCATTTAACTCTCTCTCCTCCAAAGTAAACCGTACAAAACCACCCAACTTAAAGCCAAAAATCAATCATTGCCCCTTTCACCTCTCTCTCCCTCTGCGTACCTCTGCGCTAACCTCTGCGTCCTCTGCGTTTCTCAATTAAACCAACGCCTACCTAAGCTTGAAGCTGCATCAAATAATAAGCCATGGGAATAATTCCAAAGGAACCCACTTGCATCGACATAACCGTCATTGCCAGATTAGGATGCTTCTGCTTTAATAAACCTGCGATCGCAAACCCCTTCGTTACAAAACCCAAAATAAAACCAATCAGCAGTAACCCGGCTGTCACAGCATACAGAAAATCTAGGTTTTCCGAACTATCCATGGCGCTAATCAGGAATAACGTAGCAAAGCCCAAAGCCATGAAGAAAAGATAAACACAAAACCTAAACATCCCTTGACTAATATTCTTCAAATATCCCCGACGCTGACAGAATGAAAGACACATCGCCGCCGATAAAATCGAGCCAATGAGAGCCAGAGGAAACATTACACTTAAAGAAACCCAACTAACCAAACTAGCCAATAGATAAAATCCATTCGCCAACCCTGCTATCACAAAAGCTTTTCGGAAAGGAATTAACTCTCGTTTGCACAGGATAAAAGATTCAATTAAAACCGTAGCCAATAGGGGTAATCCATACCCGTACATCAATGACATAGCCGGAAGTGTAATTAGACTAGAGCCAAATAACCATCCTCTATTCAATCCACCACAAGCCAGGGCGGGTAATGTCAGCATTAGCAGTAAACCGACTGTACCTCCTGTCACCTTCAGCCAAGATAGTCTCGGCGGCTGCGGCTTTACGGGGACACCCCTATAAAGAACCAGGGGAGCAGGTGTCAGAGGGAGCAGAGTCAAATCTAGGCTTGGCTTTTGTGTCATCGGTATTCTCCAGCAACTCGTGTTATCTCCCATCTAATCAGTCCCGTCTTTGAGATCCCATCGGAGTTATTCGAGAACTCATCGACTTCTCATTGACTTCGTTGAGATCAGGTTACTGGACTATATCTCTCCAACTTCAGAGGCTTATGCAATGGGTGTCCCATTTTTATCACCTGGTCTTTTTTCAGTCGCTTTTGCCTTTCATACGCTGTCACGCCTTTAAATTGGGAATAGGTAGCGAGCAAGATGCTCAATGCAGGGAGCAAGATGCTCAATGCAGTGAGCAAGATGCTCAATGCAGTGAGCAAGATGCAAAGCCTGCGGCATGGCTTCGCTTAACACACTACAACAAGGATTTCGTCATTATTGATATTAAGGTTTAAAATTTCACCCATGCGGGTATCACTTTCACCCATTCGGGTGTATTTATTAACTTCAAAAAGTGATATTTTTATACAAAATAGTCAACCAAGGTCGTATCATTTTGTAAATAAAATACAAAGTTTATTTGTTGCCAAAATAAAATAGAATTAAAAAGATACATAGGTGCAACCATGCAACTTAGAAACGAGAACTATTCAAAGTTGCCTCGTTTCCTCCATCGCTATTTTCCGCTTCAGAGGATAGGGGCAAAACGATTAGCAGGCTCCACGTTAGCCCAAGTCCTCACCCTAGCCATTGCGGTTGGATTAACTAATCTGGGAGCAACTTTAGCTCAAGTTCCGGGAAATAGTACGATAAACTCGCCAACACCGCAGTCTTTCCCCTCTCCTAGATTGCCAAGGCGTGAGCTAAACGTAGAACCTGTGCGACCTGCACCAATTCCCGCTCTCTATGAACATCCTGATTTCTTTGAAGAAGGACACGAAAAGTTTGAGGAACAAATTGACAAGTTAAGACTCCAGAATACGCCAGATTCTTCCGAAGAGGAGGTACTCACAATTGAAGAGTCAGCGTACTGGGAAAATCAAGACCATGGAGAGAGTTGGTTGACGAACAAATCCCACTCTGAGCTAAATTAACTGTTTGTAGTCAGCGCTTAAGCGCTTCTGCCACTAAAGTGGCTACTACGAACCCAGGTATAGAGATGTGTTAATTTGTCGCCAGACATAAGCCCATTGATAGAAGGTAAACCCTTCTATTTTTTTTAGAATGAATGTAAACCAAATATAAATGGAGGTAAAAGTATGACGACTCAACGCAACAAGTATTCAAAATTACCGCGTTTACCCGATCGCACTCCTCAATCTCAAGGGTCAGAGTCTAGACTAGGCGTGGGTTCTACCGTTGCCAAACTAGGGACTCTAGCCATCGCCCTGGTGCTAACGAATCTAGGCTTGACCCATTCAGCGTTTGCCCAAGCCCAAATTCCCAGGAATCCTAACTCGCAAACGCCGCAACCCTTACCATCAGATCAGAATCCGAATATAGACCTTCCTGATCAAGAACCTCCTCAACCCTTACCACCCCATGGTATATATGAACACCCCGATTTCTTTGAGGAAGGCGAAGAAAAGCTAGAACGACTCATTGACAGGCTCAGAGAAAGACGCGATGAAGATGAATCGGAAGAGGATGTACTCACGATTGAAGAGCAAGCCTACTGGGAAAATCGAGATCATCCAGATAGTCTGCTGACGCTGCGTGATCCAGAAACGGGATGGATAAGAGTTGTTTCCACTCAGGGAGAATTTGCGGTTTCTCTACCCAAAAAGCCAACAGATGTCACCGCCGTTCCAGCCAACCAAGCGACTGATCTTGACCTAGAAGCGTATCGCGTGAATCAAGCTCCCCAAAGATTCGTTATCGCTTATTCTGAAGAAACCACGTTAGCTGATCCAGAAGCCAAGTTACGCCAAGTCCGCGACCAAATTTTAGCCGAAACGGACGCTCAATTACGACGCGATCGCCGGATTTCTCTGGATGGTTATCCCGGTCGATCCTTTCAACTGAGAACCCCCAATCAAGTGATGACTTACAAGTTGTATTGGGTAGATGATCGCCTGTATGTTTTGAGAGCGAGTCAACAGCAGCCAGAGGAGACGTATTATCAAGCGGCTCAGTTTTTCAATTCCTTTGAGCCAATTACTCAATGGGATAATTAAGATCACCGACCACGATCTCATACCAAATCCGCTTTTGTAATCCCCTTTTTAGCGTGGGTACTTTTTCCGTAGAATCTTCTCACCTGGAATCTTTTCCCCACCAAAAAGGGGTCGCTCATCCGGATTTTGGATCACGAGTTTGCCCCGATCCTTTATGGTGAAAACGAATACCCAGGAAAATATCATAGACGAAACTTAAGAAATCTTTGCCTTTTAGCAGTCCCAATGACTGATGACAGCCCTTTTGTTCTAATAAAGGCTGAGTGGCTCGATAGGCTCCTTGATATTTATACCAGGGAATAGAGGGCCACAGATGATGAATCAAATGGTAATTCTGACCCATAATCATAATATTCAGGATGGGGCTAGGATAAACCCTGGCATTTTTCCAGCGATCGCGTTCTTTGAAGGGGCGATGGGGTAAATAGTCAAAAAACAAGCCCAATGCCAATCCGACAACCAAGGCTGGGGTAAACCAAAAGTTCATGATATAGCCCAAAAAGCCATAGTAACACGCCAGGTAAATCACCCCTGCCACAAAAGCTCGGCTCAAGAACCATTCCAGCAGTTCATACTTGCGCCACAAGCGACGCTTAAAGAAAAAGACCTCATGGTAAAAGAAGCGTGCCGCAATTAACCACAGAGGACCCCCCGTTGATACAAAATGATCGGGATCGTTTTCTGGATCATTCACATTGGCATGATGCTGCATGTGTACCCGGGTAAACACTGGGAACGCAAATCCCAACATCAACGCACTCCCATGACCCATCAGCGCATTCGCGATCCGATTTTTGTGGGCGACATTGTGAGAGGCATCATGGATTACCGTACCCGCCATATGCAATGCTAGGACATTAATCCCAAAGCACAAGGGTGCGGGTAACTCCCACAGCCAGTAACCGCAGGTCGAGAAGACTATCAGAGCCATCGCTACTATGAACATTAGTAACGTTAGATTAAAATCTTCGGGGGCACCCAAGAATTCTCTGGGTACGGTCAGTGGCTTGATTGCCTCCGACATCGTTGTTTGTACTCCTTATTAACTATCCTTTGGTAGTATAAGATGTCTTAACAGAATTATAAAGTTTTGTTGACATCAGGTCATTTAATCAAAATTGACCGACTGATAAGCTTAACATCTTTGGTAGAGACGTGCCATGGCGCGTCTGGGAGATGAGGGAGATGGGGAAGATGGGGAAGCTGGGGGAGCTGGGGGAGATGGGGAACACCTCGACTTACCTCGACTTCGCTCGGTAACACGCTCGGTGTGTCAGATGGGGCAAATTGTGTAGGGGCGGGTTTCACTACTATCTTTTCGGTTACACCCAGATGTAACTAAACCCGCCCCGACTTGACCAATGACCAATGACCAATGACCAATGACCAATGACCAATTACTGAAGTATCCAGGGAACCTCTGATTGCACTGCTATGGTCTTAACCTCATAAGTAGTCGATTATCCACAACGTATCCAGACCATGAAAGTTTCTTCCAGATTCCCTGTTCCCTTTACTCGGATGACCCGCAATCGGTTAGCCAATAGGGTGTCTTTGGGGTTAAGAACCACGGGTTGGTCAGCAAGTTTAGCCATTGTCCTCGCTAGTACCAATGGTTTAGCCGTCAACCCTGTCAACCAAAACCTCCCCGTTCAAAATCAGCTTCAGCGTGATGCTACCGTTGCTCAGAATAACACTGATGACCCTCGATTCACCTGCCAATTCTTTGAGGGGGAGTATACGGTGATGTATCACCCCGAAAGTCAACCTGATCAAGCTTATGCGTGGGCGACTCCGAGTTTGATGGGTGGGGGTTGGACTCCAGAACGCCGATGTAATGAAATTAGCCGTCGTTTGGAGTTTTATCGACCGGATGGATTATTGGAAATGCGGACAGCGACGGAAAATAACTACGACATTATTTGTGTCACCACGCAGAAGAACCTAGACTGTCAAATCGTCCTGACTGTACCGCCAGGTCAAGATCCTCAACTTACTCGCGATCGCGTGTTTGAAAATTTGACTGTTGCTGATAGTGGTCAATCGACGGATGCTGTAACCACATTTATTGAAAATGATAACCGTTCAGATTTGCTCAATCAGGTGTTAAATCAGGGGTTGTCAGTCTTGGGAATGGGTCAACCGTCGAGACCGAATTCTGAGTCGATCAATTTGCGACCTTTTCTTGATCCGGCTGATGGTGGAACAGGAACTCAATTGCGTCAGGGGACACCTGTACAATCAACTCCCCGCCTAAACCCCGATAATTTCCGATAAATCGGGTTCAATTTCGGGCTGAGGAACAGTGAGATCTAAGAAATTTTGGTGGTTTAAAATCTCGAAGAGATTGACATCTGTTTCTAGTAAACAGGCATGACCTGACTTCGGCAGCACTGACATCGTAGCGTTTGGCAGATAGTTGACTAAGGATTTGGCTTCTAAAACTGAAGACCACAAGCGATCCGCAGCGCTGGCGAGGATGAGGACGGGTTGAGTCAACTGTTCGAGTTCTCCTGGATCAACTTTAAAATTCCTCAGCATGGATACTCGCCAATGCATGGTTTTTGCGGGTAACGATCGCATCGCCTCTAAGAGGGCGCGGCGATTGCTGGGAATCATCCGATTGAGGGATGATAAGACGGGTAACAATGTCAAAGTAGATAGGTGATAAACATTATCGGGCAATACACCTAACCATTGTGATCCCCACAGCAACCAAGAGGGTTGACTCACGGATGTGGCTGGGTTACTTAAAATGATTCGGTGCAACAGATGGGGGGCGGTGAGGGCAACCTTTAGGGCTAAACAGCCACCAAAAGACTCGCCAAACAGATAAACGCTTTGGCTGCGTCTGTGGCTGAGTTCTGTGGCAATTAAGCTAGCTACCTGATTGGCTAAGTCTTGCCAGTGACTCAAATAGTGGGGAGGAATGACCAAACACCGAACATCAAACGCTGTGGCTAAGTTGGGTATCTGCGATCGCAAGAGCTGACCGGTTCCATCCATCCCCGATAAATAGACGAACAAGGGATAATCCGGATTTGGCGATCGCGGTCTCAGAAAATAAGGATGACTTTTTAGCTCTGGCATCATTGACTTTAGGTAGCCTTCGCTTATACTAGACGATTTCCCCCCTAGGGGCTTTCTCGGCTAAAGCTGAGATCTGTATCGATTAGTCCTGACACAACCCTTCGGGATAGTTATTTAATCTTTCTTTACAATAAGCCGTAATACGGCTGACTGGCAACTATTCTCAAGGTGGGGATGATTGAAATGGTAGAGACGATGGGAACAATTAGAAGATGAGGGAGAATTGCTCAATCCCCAATTTAACCACAGGAGTTGACAAAATCGCTATTATATGAATAGACGACAAAAGGAAAGGTCTTACCTCTACGGCTGCCTTTGGCTAATCTCAGTTCCGTTGACCTGTCACTCAACCTCGAGATCAGCTGGCGCTATCCTAAATTCAACGAAATAATTCCTTATATTGAGAAATAACTCCTTTTTTTTAGTTAGTTCAAGCATCTTTAAACAAAATTGAGTAAAGTTTGTTAATATTTTGTAGTATTTAATACTTTTTTGGGGCAAAATGCTAAGTAAAGCCAACTGGATATACCATAACAACCAAATAAGGGAGGGTGTTTTTGTAAACAATCGATGACTTCTAATCGGACTCAAAGAAACACATTGACCATTAAAAGCAAGGTAGCCCACAAACTCAGGGACTTCCTGCGCCAAAGCCTAGGTAAGAGGAGTCCCGATGACCAAGAGGCTAGGGTAGAGAGTATCCACAAATACAGGAGGACAGATCATGGTCTAGAATCTATCCAGCAATGGTTAAGCGATCGCATGGCTAATATGGAGACTGTCCTCGCCTTGAGGCAAGTCGGCAAAACCATCATTTGGGGAATTAATTCCCTTAACTCATTTAACCAATTCCTTGTCAAACAAGAGTTTGACAGTTTGTCCAAGATACGGAAACACTACCTTAACTGTGCAGGTCTTGTACAGTATCGGGGAATCAGTTAGACTAACAGCTTGTCTACTCGTGCTGACTATTCCCATAAACATCGATATCTACCAAAAACCTGGCAATCGAGAGAAACTTTAACCAAAAAACTCTCATTTAAGATCCTGTAACATCAGTCATTCCTCGGCATTGGGGAACGTTAGCGAATGATCGCTAAAGGACATCACCACTTGTTTTTGGGCGATGGAAGCCTAATAGTGTTCCGTCGTTTTCAGCCAAAATCACTCTGACGGCTGACTAAACGAAAAGATGGTTGGGAAGGAGGCATCTATTTCTTGCATAAAAAACTGAGGCATAAAAATCATGTTGAATAATTTTAGTACCGATCCCATTTTTACACCTGAACAAGTTTTAGAAAATCGCGGTCGGGTTGCCATATTCATTGATGGATCAAATCTATTTTATGCAGCCCTGCAATTAGGCATTGAAATTGATTACACCAAACTGTTGGTTCGTTTAACGGCTGGTTCACGATTACTGCGCTCCTTCTTTTACACCGGTGTTGATCGCACCAATGAAAAGCAGCAAGGGTTTTTGCTGTGGATGCGCCGTAATGGATACCGGGTCATTGCTAAGGATTTAGTGCAGTTACCCGATGGCTCGAAAAAAGCGAATCTAGATGTCGAAATTGCTGTCGATATGATGGCATTAGTGGGGTCTTATGATACTGCCATTCTCGTCAGTGGTGATGGTGATTTAGCTTATGCGGTAGATGCCGTCAGTTATCGAGGAGTGCGGGTTGAGGTGGTTAGTTTACGTTCAATGACTAGCGATAGTCTGATTAATGTCGCGGATCGGTATATTGATCTGGATCAGATTCAAGAAAGTATTCGCAAATCCCCACGACAAAACTATACCTATCGTCCTTTATCCGGTATTGGTATGATGGATGATCCCGGAGATCCTTCCATGGGTCATTAAGCTGTTCGTCATGGAAACGTTATTGTCAATAATGGCAATGGCGAAATTCTGGTAATGCGAGCATATTACTCGCTACTCATACCCGAATTTGAATTCATGACAGCTTACTCATGAGTTATGAGTCATTAGTCCTGAGTTTTTAGCGATAAGGACTAATGACTCATCATCAAAATTTCAATAAGCTAGCTCCAATGATTTTGAGTTGGAAACGATGTTTTGCAGTGAGCCTCTGTCTATTGGTTTATGCTCCAATCTTCGGCTGTCAGACTGACAATCAAACGGTCAAGAAAATTCAACAAGATACAGAGTCTACCGATATTGAAGGATCTCTTGTATTCAACAATGTTACCTTGGAGCAAGCTGATGAACAAGGTCGTCCTTTATGGCGGGTAAAAGCTAACCAAGCAACCTATACTAAAGACAAAAAAATAGCTAAAGTTGAACAGCCTATTGGTGATTTATTTCAGGATGGAAAGGTTATTTTAAAAGTATCAGCCAAGAGTGGGGAAGTTCGGGAAGATGGGAAACAAATCTTTCTGCAAGGAGATATTACGGCTACCGATACCCGCAATGGCGCGGTTTTTAAGGGTGAGGAATTGGAGTGGTTACCCCAGGATGAGTTGTTAGTAGTACGCCGAAACTTAGAGGGACGCCATCCTGAACAAATCGAGGTCACGGCTAATGAAGGACAGTATTTAACCCGCCAAGAGCAAATGGAACTTAAAGGTTCTGTTCAGGCAATCTCGAAAGATCCCAATGTGCAACTGAAAACAGAGCAGTTACTTTGGCAAATCAAAGGGCAACAGTTAATTGGGGATCAACGGACTCATATCGAACGGTATAAAGATAATACTGTAACCGATCGCGCAGTCGCTAACCAGACGGACTATAACCTAAAAACCAAAGTCGCGATCCTGAAAAAAGATGTTCAGGTTACGTCCATTGATCCCCCAATTTTAATATCTAGCAATGAGGCAATCTGGGATGTCAAGGCGGAAACAGTCCGCTCAAATCAGCCTGTTCAAATTGTCCATCAGGACGAGAATATGGTGATTACGGCGAATCAGGGTCAGGTGGATTTAGAGAGCGAAGTCGCCAATTTAAAGGGGGGTGTCCAAGGTGTGGGTAGTCGCAATCAAGCCGAACTTTATGCCAATCAGGTTAGGTGGGACATTTCCACTCAGAATATGCAGGCGTCGGGTAATGTGATTTATAAACAAGTTGATCCCCCCTTTAATGTCACCGGAGCCACCGCCGTGGGTAAATTACAGGATCAGAGCATGATCGTCAGGAGTGGATCGAGCGATCGCGTCGTCACCGAAATAATCCCCTAGAGGGAGATGGGGGAGATGGGGAAGCTAGGGAAGAGGATTACCAATGAACCATGAACCATCAACCATGAACCATCAACCATCAACCATCAACCATCAACCATCAACCATCAACCATCAACCATGAACCATCAACCATGAACCATGAACCATGAACCATCAACCATGAACCATCAACAATCAACATAAGACGAATGACTACGGCACATCAAAAAGAATACTATTGGGAAGATTACTAATCGCTCGTTGCAACTGGGCGAGCGCTCGGTTGTAGTCCAGAATTGCCGTCAATAGGTTGACTCTGGAACGAGTTAACGCCGTTTGCTGATTAATTACATCGGTTTGAGTACCCACCCCAGCACCAAATCGTAACCGTGCCAATCGTAAGCTTTCTTGTGCTTGTTCTAGGGCAAAAGATGCCGTTTGAATATTCTCCTGGCTAGCTGTTAACTGGAAAAAAGCTTGTTCAACCTCAAGGCGAATTTGGTCACGTTCATTGGCAAAATTGGATTCGGCGATCGCCACATCCGCTTCGGCTTGTCTGGCTCTGGCTTTTGCGGCTCCTCCATCAAAGAAATCCCACTGAAGTCGTGCTCCTAGGGTCAAGCCATCTGTCAGACCATCACTATCATCTAATTGGGCGGAAATATTATATCTGGCAAACAGATTCACCTGGGGTTTATTGGCGGCTAGAGCAATGCGCCGTTGTTGTTCATTGATATTGCGTTGTGCCAGTTGCTGTTCCAACTCCGCCCGGTTTTTCAACGCTAAAATAATGCTTTCTTCGAGGGAAAGTTCCCAGTCCCCTGCCACATCGATGGGATCAGCCGCAGAAATTCCCACCTGCTGATCCAAACTCAACAATTGTGCAATTTGGCGACGGGCAATACGTTGCTGACTAATGGCGTTGGTTAACGCTTGATTATTATTGGCGAGTTCCACCTGCGCCTGCAACACTTCAAATCGAGTTCCTAAGCCAGCTTGTTCGAGTAACTGGGCATCCCGTAGACTGCGAGCCGCATCATTAACCGCGGCTTGGCTAATTTCGACTTCGGCATCTGCCTGTTGCAAATCGTAGTAAGCACTGGTGACATTTAGTCGTAGCTGTTCTAAGATGCTTTCTACACCCAGTTGTTGGAAGCGTACCTGTTGTTCGGCAGCTTGAATAGCCGCAGGACGACGCCCAGCCGTATAAGCTGCATAATTTAATTCCAGTCTAGTATCAAAGTTTGTCGATGTGCTCGTCTGATTCGTCTGACCCAGTAGCTCTTGTAAAAAACCTTGCTGACCCCCAGTTTCCGACTCAGTTCGGGTAAATTCGGCAATGGCGCTAATCGATGGAAACTCGGCAGCTAGGGCTTCTTGCAGTGCAAACTCCGTTCGTTCTAACTGAAGTCTAGCCACTTGTAAATCTTGATTGTTACGCCGTGCCAATTCTATTGCCTGTTCTAGGGTAATTGGCTGAGTCGTTTGCACTTGAACTTCTTCAACTTCGGTGGGAAACAGCAATGGATTAGCACTGGGATTGAGTAATTCTGATATCGGTAGATCAGGAGTGGTAGACGGTATCGGCACAGGTTCGATCTCTGGTGTGAGAAAGTCGGGTGAAGGTGTATCTGGTTCCTCTAGCGTGGGAAGGGAGGGAATGGATTCAGGGCTTTGACCAATCGAATTCTCTGGCTGTTGGGTAACGAGTTGCTTAGAATCTTGAGCCAGTTCTATGGAATTGGGGGAATGTTCAGTCTCAGAGGTTACGGGTTCACTTGTAGAGTTCAAGAACTCACTTGTCTGAGCATGGGTTGGTTCCTCTATGGTGTTCCGGGGGAAATGACGTTGCTTCCTTTTGATCGCGTCTAAGCTTGTGCTGAGGGCATCAGGATCAATCCCTTCTGTCATCTGCCATCTGTCATCTGTCTTTGGTCGGTCATCGTCTGTATCAACGAATACATTCTCCTCAGTCGATTGGGGAGCAACCGTTGTCAATCCTCTCTGTGTCACCCCATCATAGTGATGAGTCGGGGCTTGACGTTGAAAGCTAAGCGGCGATGGTAAATCTTGAGAGGCGCTTGGTTTTGTATAGATCAGAGCGATCGCAGTCCCCACACCTAGAGCTACAAAATCACGAAACGTTGGCATAAGTTTAAAGTTGGGTCTTTAGTCTAAAAAAAATTATGTTGCTTGTATCAGTAGAGTCACCATAGGCAGAATAATCGCTTATCTGTGAGGTTGGCAAACCTGTCAAGGCAAGAATCTCTCGATCAAGCTTGGCACAAGCAATCAGCAGCATCTAGTGCGACAAGACAGAAATAACTGACCAGTTAACATCTCCCCCAGCTCCCAGACGTAGCATGCTACGTCTGGAACATGGCTCCCCCAGCCACCATTAGCTGAATTAGACCATTGACCATGCGATCGCGCTCTAAGGGCAGAATTTCATCCCCCTGTAGGATGTTTTGCACGATCAGGTAATGAACCAGAGAGCCGGTAAAAATCCGGGCGGCGACGACGGGATCGGACAATTTGAGTTGGGGTTGAGAGGCTAGGTATAAGGAAAGCCGTTCCATTAAGGGTTTGATAATTTCGCGCACATGGGTTTGAGCTAATTCCGGAAACCGCTCAGACTCGCCAATGATTAACCGCATCAAGGTTAACAGTCACGATTGAAACCGAGTAATTTGTCATGGTTCATTGTTGATTGTTCATTGTTGATTGTTCATGGTTCATTGACAAATTAGACATCATGCTTGGCTTCCTCAAAACGTTACAACAGCGCACTCCCCTAGGGCTACTTCAGCTTAAACATGACCGAATGCGGCTATTAACCGCGATTGTTGGGGTTTATACCCGGTTTAGCGATCGCATTAGCGGCTTATCAACTTACAGCCGCAGCAACCGCACTGCCTTTGGCGATGCCGTTGAGTCGGACTATTTTTGTGCTTCTGCTGACATTTGTCATGTGTGGTGCATCAGGTGCGATCGCGACTCGCCGACTCCAAGCTGCTGATCCGGCTGATATTTTTTAAAGCAGGGGGAGCAGAGGGAGCAGGGGGAGCAGGGGGAGCAGAGGGAGCAGGGGGA
>NZ_JBKHHI010000044.1:0-25037 GCF_046539235.1 Coleofasciculus sp. | reverse complement strand
AAATCAAAGTCATTAGCACCAATGGCAATCATGATTTTATCGCCCAAGGGAAATTCATAGATCAAGTCATCAATAATCACATTGTTATCTGTCGCTGATTCATATCCCAAGCGAGCCATTTCTGTACCAGTCGCTTCATCGAATTCAGGGATATTTCCGGCTTCTAAGCGAACTCTTAGGCGGTCTTCTCCCATGAAGCTGGTGTCAAAGTTTAAACGAGTCCGGTGACTAAATGTAAGGTTATCACCAAACTCATCAACGTCACCATCGTCATCGTCGTCTTCACCATCAATCCTTAAGTCTTCATCACTAAATGCGCCACCTAGGTTAAAAATAACTTCCCCTTTCAGTTTGGTGGTGGTGGAAAATTGATTGTCTTCTAAGAATGCCACACGCCCTTCTAGGTTATCCACTCGTGCGCCTAAAGTTGCCAATTCTGCTTCAAATTCCTGAATTAACCGCCGCAGGGTTTCTAACTCTGTCTCGTCAAACCCCCGCATCAGCGTGGCTGACGGCGAATAAAGACAGTCCGAGTAGAGTTGGACTGAGTTTCAGCATCTTCCCGACTAGGGTTGATTTCATCAATACAATCTCCTCACACCTAATAAACTTAAAATGCTAAAATGCTTATTGGCTCATTCTTATCTAAAACGGGCGTTAACGCTAACTATGCTATGCCTCGTCATCAGACGTTTTTGTCTCAAACCCTAACCAGAATAGCAACGCCTCTTCGACTTGTCCTAACTGCTCTAAGTTTAATTCACCCAGTTTTCTCAGTAGCTTGGCGCGAGGAATTGTGATGATGCTCTGCACATCGAAGACTCCTGGTTTCAGGAATCTGGCTTTGATATTTACCTCAAAACGGGAATTTCTGGGACTTGTAGTGTGAGGGACTAGAGTAACTAGCCCACGATCTTGGTTGAGAGTAGGAATGCTGACTACTAAGCATGGTCTAACTTTGGCGACATAGCCCAGATCAACAAGCCAGACTTCGCCACGATCAGGACTACTCATACTCTGCTTCTTGTTGGTCTAGTGTCAAGAACAATTCTTCAGCATTGAAGACAAAATCTTCATCTGTCAATGGTGGAAAGTCAAAATGGACGAGCCGCTTCAAGATTTCTACGGCAATCTCAAGTTGCTCTGAATCAGGCAACTGATCAAAGGTCTGAAGAATCTTTTGAGTTGATGCAGTCATGAGCTTTAATCCAGCATATATTTAGACCTTAGCATAGGCAATTACGCAAGCGATCGCGTTTATTAATCAAGGTGCAGATTAAGAGGGGTACAGCATTGCTGTACCCCTACACCAGATGATTCAATTTGGCAACGACAGCCAAGACAGGCTTAGAAACTGAAGACAGTGCGGATAGTCCCTACCCAGATGTCATCATTGCCATCGTTATGTTCTGGGTTGAAGATGACAAAAGCGCCAGGAGTAATCGCGATATTGTCCGTCAGTTGATAGCGGTAGAAGGCTTCGAGATGATAGGAAGTGTCGTCATCTTCACGACCACCAATATCGTTATCGGTCACCTTAGGTGGCATACCGAATACAACACCCAGCTTATTCCCCTCACCGCCTAAGTCTAGCAAAGCCAAGTTAACTGCCCAGTTCCAAATATCAGCGTCAGATCCTTCGTTAGCACCCGATTTGGCTTCAGCGTCTTGATATCCAACCCAACCGCCAACAGAAAACCGACCCAATGTTGCATTCGCTTGTATCCCGAAAGAATCGGCTGAAGTTGCTACATCATTGGTAAAAGGTCGGCGTGCCAAAAGGCTACCTGTAGTCCCAGTGATATTCACATTCCCTTCGTCATCATTGAAGTCTTTTCCCCGGTAGTAAGAACGCACATAAGTTCCAGCCACGGTAATATTTTCAGTCGGCTTGAATGTTATCTGACCGAGGGCAGCGTAAGTACCGTTAAAAAGTCCCCTGTCCTCACCTGGATCTGCTCCTTCGTCAGCAAAGTAACTCGCTGACAACTCTAATACATTTCCCAACCCATAGGTTAAGGTTCCACCAGCACCGCTTCCTGTCCGATAAATCGGATTGAAGCGCCCAAAGCGGGATATAGAACCACTACCGCTACTGTCAAAGAAAGGGTTAACTACATCGATAATGGTGTCCTGAAACTCACCGTTAGCCGCATCAATTTGGACAAGGAGGTTGTCACCCAAGGGAAAGCGATACCACAGTTCATCAATAGCAATGTCATTTTCTTCTTCTCCATCAAACCCCAAGCGGGTCATGTTAGTCCCAGTAACACCGCTATTAAATTCAGCCATGTTTATGGCTTCCAAACGAGTACGCAAGCGATCGCGCCCCGTAAAGCTGGTTTCAAAGTTCAGACGCACCCGATCACCCAAGACGGTATTGGTGTCATCATCCCCACCGTCAATCGTATCACCGAAGGTATCAGCTAAGCCAAAGATGACTTCCCCTCTCAACTTGGTCGTCGTGGAAAACTGATTGTCCTCTAAGAACGCCACGCGCCCTTCCAGGTTATCCACCCGCGCCCCCAAAGTTGCCAATTCTGCTTCAAATTCCTGAATTAACCGCCGCAGGGTTTCTAATTCAGTCTCGTCAAACCCCCCTGTGCCAATCAAACGCTCAATTTGGTTCAAACAGGCATTCAAACCAGCAGCAAATTCGTAACGAGTCAAGGCGCGATTACCCCGATAAGTACCATCCGGATACCCGGCAATACAGCCATAGCGTTCAACTAAACTACGCAGCGCTTCAAACGCCCAGTCCCCTGGGGAAACATCTCGCAACTGACCCACGCTGGTTACTTGGTCAAGAGAGGTAGATCCTTCGTTGCCATAGCGCTGGATTTGCTGTAGTACCTCTTGATTTGATTCAACCGAGGTAGTTCCAGCCGCCGGAACAGGTTCAGGGAAGGTACTGTCGGCGAGTTCAAACCTGGGACTAACGGTTACAGCGGGTTGAGACGTATCCGTTGCCGGAATGGGTTCACTCAGCGTTGCACCATCATTCAACGTGGAACTGATTGAGGCTGCCGGTTCAGCGTCTAAATTCATTGCCGCTGTAGACCAACCTTCAGCCGTCTGATCGGAATTGGACTCAGCCGCCGATGCACCACTAGCCAAGAATAAAGAGGCAAATAACAGGACAGGACTTAACTTTACCGTTTTCCAGAATAGAGTTGACATAATCATGAACAATCCTCACACCTACTTCCATGCCAAAACTGTAAACGAATAAACTGTAAACCAATTGGACTGAATGAGCAATAGCTTTTTGGCATTTACTCAAACCATATCACTAAAAGTACGGTTTAACTGTTACACATTTTTATCCTCTAAGAAATAGATTCTAAATCAAAGCTGTTGAGCTGGATACCACGAAAAGATTAGAATTATTTATCTAAATCCTTACATGTAGAAATATAGAGATATAGCATATTACATCTTTATTAAGATTATTTTATGCCATGGTAATTGGTTGGTTATCTAATCGCCGAATTGCGACGACGGCTGGCTTGGGTGGATCGGTTGTACCTTTATCGGGCCAGTTAGACCCTAAAGGAACATAACGTTCTTGCTGGAATTCTTCCCCATCGAGGGTTTTTATCACAAACTTACGAGTTTCAGCCCGGTTATGCTGACGAATACCGTATCGTTCTCCTGGATGTTGTATGGCAAGGAATAGGGTTTTTTGATCGGAACTAAAAAAGGGTCCGGTGGTTTCACATTCCATCGGTCCAATGCCAAATAGATAAGCATTCCCCGCCATTGTTCCAGAGGTAGGCATACACCAGATCGAATTGTTGCCAAAAATTCCCAGCCTATCAGTTTGACTTAAGGATTCACCTTGGTCATTGACACGACTGGTCAAGGGTTGATTGTGCTTAGAGGTAGACATATCTGTCACCATCCACACATTGCCATTGTTGTCAAATTCTAGATTATCGGGATTGGAAAATCCAGCGCCCCCTTCAGCCGGTTCGCCACCCATAGCAAAGGATTCCCAGCGAAAGGTCATCGCGGCTGGGTCATCTTGGTCTTCCACCAGACGCAGAATCCAACCATATTCCCAGGGAGTTTCGCCTTTGGGTCCTTGGAAGACGCGCTTGTCAGGTCCACCATCTCCACCTGGACTACCTGAAGTAAAAGCGATATACACAGAACCATCCGCCGCCATATCTGTATCTTCGGGACGGGCGGTGGTGGTTGCACCGACTGCATTGGCGGCAAAATGGGCGTCGATTAAAATCGCTCCCTGTTTTTCGATATCATTCCCTTCGTATAGATCCCCTAGTGTGGCAAACTGCTGCTTAAACGCCAAGGCTTCTGCATCGGTTGTCACCTCAAAAATTCCCCCCTGGGGACGTTTGGGTAAGGGGACTAAGCCACCTTCTACGGTACTGGGTAACACGGGGTTAACTGGGGTACTCGGTGTTAAGGCGATCCAGCGTCCGGTGCCATCGGGTGCAAATATCGCCGCATACAGCATTCCCTCGGTCATTAAACGGGAATTGGCTTTATCGGTTGGATCACTAACCCTGTCTTTACTCACAAACTTATATAAATGACCCCCTCGACGATCGCATCCCGAATATACCGCTAAGGGTTTGCCGGATACAACCTTAAACGCCACGGCTTCATGACGGAATCGACCTAACCAAGTGTGCTTTGTGCCGTAATCATTGGCATCAGCCGGATCAACTTCCACCATCCACCCATATTTATTCCCAGCTAAGCCCAAAACATTACCTCGCCCATCGACAAAATAATCATTAATAATAAACGGCAGCGCGGCGGGGTCAAAGGATGTCCCATCAGCGTAAACTGGTTCTGGTACTTGGTCTTGAAAATTTTCCTCTGCACTGAATACCGTTCCCCAAGGCGTGGTTCCACCTGCACAATTTTGGATTGTACCAATAATGCGATCGCCTAAGCCATCACTATACCCTTGTCCTTGAGTCTTCTGGAAAACTGCCACAGCCGGACCTGTGGCTTTAAGATAGCGATCGTCTTCTAATCCGGATATCCCGGTAATCCGTCTATCTGCACGAGAATTGGTTCTAGTCCATGTTCCATCGGCGGTTCGACGAATTGAAATCACACCCAATCCCTGATCAATCAAACCCGCTTGCGAAATCTGGCGAATTTTGGCTTTTAGCGGATCAGCATCGGGCAAAGCAAAGGCATTAATCTTACCATCACTCTTCACCGCAACGGCTTTAACCTCTGCAAATGGCAATGACTCACCGATGACCTGAGAATAGGTTTGCATCCAAGTGCCACCGCTGATATATTCAAAATTAATGGTCAGGTATCCCTCATCCTGACCTGTTTCAATAAAGGATAAATAATCATTGTTATAGCCAAAGCGAGAATCCCCTACCTGATCTCCCCAAGCACCAATCACATCGTAAGTAAAGCCGTCTGGCAGTACCAAATCATCTACCACCTCATAACGGCTGTAGGCTTCCACTTGTTTCGTCGATGGCACGCGATCGCTTTCTAAAGGCAGAGGACCCTTGACGGGTTTAAAACTCAGATTACCTGTATTCGGGTTAATTTGGGTTAATGAACCAGAACCATTCTGAGCCGGAGTACTACAAGAACCCAGTGCTACCGTTCCGGCACTAGCTCCCAGAAATAGCAAAAAATCACGACGTTTGAGAGCCATAGCTCACCCTTCTCCCTTTCAGATTTGGGTTTTGTGAGAGGAATATCCTATATACGATGCAATGATATCCTATAGTGTGCAGGTTAAAAAATGGTAAGGTTACGGTAATCTTTGGGTTAAGTTGCTTCTAATAACGATGAACAAGGGCGGGTTTTGTTGTTCCGTTATCGGTGAGGCGGGGCGGGTTTTGTTGTTCCGTTATCGGTGAGGCGGGGCGGGTTTTGTTGTTCCGTTATCGGTGAGGTGGGGCGGGTTTTGTTGTTCCGTTATCGGTGAGGCGGGGCGGGTTTTGTTATGCAGTTATCGGTGAGGCGGGGCGGGTTTTGTTGTTCCGTTATTAGTAAAAAGCTAGCGCTAGTTCCTAAACCCGCCCCTACAGTTCCTAACCCCCCTACAGTTCCTAAACCCGCCCCTACAGTTCCTAAACCTGCCCCTACAATCTTTTGCCTCCTGCTTTCTTCTCTAGGAACGATGACCTGTAACAATATAGGTTACTCGTTGACCAATGTTGGTTGCATGGTCAGCCATACGCTCGATATGGCGAATTGCCAAGACCAAGAGTACAATTGGCTCAACTACACCTGGAATATCTCGCTGATAGGCTAATGTTTGATAAAGATTATCGTAGGCATCATCTACTTTATCATCTAATACTTTAACCGCTTGTCCTGCCGTTGCATCCAAATCAGCTAATGATGCCAAACTCGATGCTAACATTGCTTGAGCATGGTGGGACATTTCTTCAATTTGGGGTATACAAGGATGAGGTGGGTAAGCGAATAGTTTTACCGAAATTTCCGTTAAATCCTCAGCATAATCGCCAATACGTTCCAAATCTCGGATTAATTGCATAAAGGCACTAACCAGGCGGAGATCTTGTGCTACTGGCGATTGAAGTGTGAGGAGAGAGGCACACTCTATTTCTATGTGGCGGTAGTAGCGATCAATTCGTTTCTCAACTGAGGTAATTTCCTGGATTGCTTCCAGATTTTGGTAAAATAGAGCTTGATGACCGAGGCGGAAGGAATTTTCCACCAATGCACCCATCCGCAGCACATCCTGTTCTAAGCGGTTAAGGGCGCGTTTAAAGTGATTGCGATCGCAAGGGCGGTTTGCAGAAGATAGACTCACCTCATTCTAATTTGTGGCTGGATACCTCCTGCATACTGTGGTATGGTCTGGGAGGAAAGCCACACCTCCTAACTAAATTTACTGATACGGAAAGTGGTAAGTAGAAAGCGGTACAATTTCTACCCAATTGCTTAATGCTTTAAGACATCTCCCCTGTACGGGGTCAATTACGTCTACTTCTATTGATAGCAGATCAAGGTTAAATTGTAGTAAACTATCGGCTGGCAAGTGGGGGGTGGTTCATGGTTGATGGTTCATGGTTGATGGTTCATGGTTCATTGTTCATGGTTCATGGTTCATTGTTGATGGGTAATCCTCTTCCCCTGCTTCCCCTGCTTCCCCTGCTTCCCCTGCTTCCCCTGCTTCCCCATCTCCCCCATCTCCCCTATCTTCCCCATCTCCCTCAAGCCAATTTAAACTCCCTTGTCTCTCCTTGTACCATTTCATACACCTCACCCTGGAAGCCAACGCAGACAGGCTGAGACCAGCCGCGATCAAAAGAAACGGTTATCTTTTCATCCGTAAACCGCAGTGATAACCAATGTCCTCGATAGCGCAATCGTAGACGTATATCGGATAGTTCTCGGGGTAGGGACGGATTAAACCACAATACCTGATCGCGAATATCCAACCCTGTATAACACCGTTGCATCAGATCCACCGTTCCCGCCATCGCCCCTAAGTGGATGCCTTCAGGTGTTGTACCTCCCTGAACGTCATCAATATCGCTATGGAGAGCTTCGGTAAAGAATTTCCACGCTTTTTCGCGGTCAGATCTGGACAATACCCAGGAATGCACCATCCGGCTGAGCGTGGAACCATGGGAGGTGCGCTGCATGTAATAGTTGATATTGCGGGGAATTGTTTCCGCATCGAAGGGGTAGCCCATATATTCAAACAGATCCTGCAACGTCTCCGACGAGAACAGATAGAACAACATCAGTACATCAGCCTGCTTGCTGGCTTTGTAACAATTAGCATCGTCATCCTCCGCCTCTAAAATGCGATCAAGGCGCTGGATGTCACCGTATTTTTCTCGATAACCCTCCCAGTCAAATTCCTTGAGGTTCTCATACCCCTCAAACTGGCTAATAATTCCTTCCTCGTGGAACGGCACAAACATCTTGCGACTGATTTCCTCCCAGCGAACCAGTTCTTCGTCCCCGATGCCCAGAACCTCGGTCAACTCTTCGCGGCGCTTTTCGTCGAGCAACTGTAACACGCCACTGGCACAACGTAGTATCCATGCCGTCATCACGTTTGTATAAGCGTTATTATTTAATCCTGGCGTATCCGTATCGGGATAATGGGTGTGGAATTCATCAGGACCCATGATACCACGAATCTCATAGCGATCGCGATCGGCGTTATACATGGTAATACTTGCCCAAAATCGGGCGAGTTCTAGCAATAGTTCTGCGCCGTAATAGGAGAGAAACTCCATATCATTCGTCGCTTGGTAGTACCGCCAAACGTTATAGGCAATTGCCGCATTGACGTGACGTTGCAGATTGGAGTTATCCGGAATCCAACGTCCAGAACGAGGATTCAGGTGCAAGACTTGGCTTTCCTCACGTCCATCACTACCACTTTGCCAGGGAAACATTGCGCCCTTGTACCCGGCTGTACAGGCTAAATGCCGCGCTTCGGTGAGGCGGCGGTAACGGTACATTAGCAGGGAACGGGTCAATTCCGGTAGGCGCAGATTCAGGAAAGGAAAAATGAATAACTCATCCCAGAGGATATGTCCGCGATAGGCTTCCCCATGCCATCCTCGCGATGGTACGCCCACATCCCGATCAATGGTATTCGTTGAGGTGGATTGTAGCAGATGGAAGATATGTAACCGCAAAATAAACTGGGTTTCGATATCACTGTTTTCCAGGTTAATATCAGCAATACTCCAGAGATGACGCCATTTGAGCTGGTGCGATCGCCATAAATCCGCAAAGCCTGACGCTCGGCGCACAGTCTTCCGGGCTTCTACTCCAGGTTCGCTGATGGCAAAGTCCCTGGATGTATAAATCGCGACAATCTTCTCAACCCGCAGTTCCTTCTGTTGCTGACATGGCACAAATAAGTGCTGGGCAATCCGTCCATTCTCATCCCGACGCTCTCGCTGAGTTGGCACCACCACATCACCCTCGAAGACTTGGGTTCGCGCGGCTTGGGTCATGCGGATATGAGACTGATTGGTGCAAACACTTAGAAAAATAGCGTCTTCACCGTCATAGCCAGTCTCCAGGATGTCCAAATGCTTACTATTAAGCTGTCGGTAACGCTCGACATTCTGATTAGATACAGTCCCATCGAGTGCAGAACGAATCTCGATTTCTCCTGACCAATTATGGGCAACTAGCCGCCACTCAATCGCGGCTAAATGGGGATTTTCTTGATGCACAATCCGGCGGCTGGTGAGCGTAAACTCGCGTTCGTTGGCGTCACGGAACCGCACTTGTCGTTCCAGCACACCACACTTTACATCTAAACAATAGGAAAAATCTAATACGTCAACCGCATCGATATCGAACCAGTCGCCGTCTTGGGGGCGAAAGTTCAGGGAAAGCCAATTGGGAAAATTGACCAGATCTTCGTTTTCCAGAACACGACCCGCTATATTCGTTTCCAATCGATTATACCCGCCGGCTAAGTAAGTACCGGGATAATGAGGACCCCCGGCATTCACCTCCTCGAACGCGCCGCGTGTGGCAATGTAGCCATTTCCCAAGGTACAGAGTGCTTCCCGCAATCCCTGTTGTTCTGGTTCCCAATTGGGGTAGATTAGTTGCCAATCGTGCGTTGTTCGTTCAGCCACGATTCTAATTCCTTTCGTTGAGTGTTTTCAGTAATGCTTGGAAAAACTGCTTCACCTCGTCGGGGTTTCGCAGATAATAATCAGCCTGGGTTGGTTCGTCTGGCATACCCACACGAATACCAATCCCGCGATCGCGCAGCGCTTGGAAGGCATCTTCGTCGGTGGTATCGTCGCCTAAATACATCGGCAGCACATCCGGTGTGTTTATGTCAAGTTGATCCAGCAACCAGCAGACAGCACGTCCTTTATCCCAGGGTACATCTGGCTGTAGTTCAAATATCTTTTTTCCCCGGCTTTGGCGTAACTGTGGATGGTGGTGAACCACCTGATCAACAATGGCTTGAATCCGTTCTATATCTGACTCAGCCACTTCTCGATAATGAAGTGCGATCGCAAACCGTTTCCGTTCCACTTTCGCCCCAGGAATGGGTTTGAGTTGTTCTCTTAACTGGTTTTCCGCCTCATCTAGTTCCGGGAGACTGGCTTGGGCTTGCTGTTGCTGCATTTGGATACCACCCCCGGCGACATCAAAGCCGTGGCTACCGGCATAGTAGAGTTTATCGATACCCACCATGTTCTGCACATCCGCCAAATCCCGTCCACTAATTACCGCCACAATTACCTGATCGGATAACTGTAGGAGTAGCGATCGCATGTCCTGAGACAGGGTAGCGGCTTCGGGGCGTTGTACAATCGGCGTCAGCGTACCATCATAATCTGTAAATAACGCCAATTGGCGATCGCGCAGCCGATTCTCAATGGCGCTAATTTGTTCTAGGGCAGAAGGTAGGGATTGAGCGGTTTTCTCTGGCTTAACCGAGATATCGCGCAAATCTCGAACCACGACATCCGCACCATGTTGGCGTAACGCTTCACCACCGCGATCGCGCACCACACCGACAACTAAACCAAACTGTCCCGCCTTTGCTGCTTTCACCCCAGATATCGCATCTTCCACCGCGATCGCATTTTCCGGTTCCACAGCCAGTTCACGGGCGGCTTGTAAAAAGATATCGGGTGCGGGTTTACCGTTAAGGTTCAGTCGTTGAGAATCAACACCATCAACCTTCGTATCAAACAGGTGTTTGATCCCTGCTGTATCCAAGATGGCTTCGCAGTTGCGACTGGAGGATATAACAGCAGTTTTGAGACCCTGTTCTCGCCAGTGATGAATCTGCTCTATTGTATCAGGATAGGTTTCCACGCCTTCCTTTTGCATTACATCTAGAAAAAGCTGATTCTTGCGGTTTCCCAACCCACAGATGGTTTCTTGATCACTCGAATCATCAGGACTTCCTTGGGGCAATTCAATCCCACGGGAGGCTAAGAAACTTTTTACCCCATCGTAACGGGGCTTACCATCCACGTATTCATGGTAATCCGCATCAATATCAAACGGCGTATAATCGTCTCCCTGATGTTGGCAACGTTGGTGCAGATAATCATCAAACATCTGCTTCCAAGCCTGGGCGTGTAAACGCGCCGTCTGGGTAATGACGCCATCGAGATCTAAAATGACCGCTTTATACTGGTTTTCGCTCATAACTTAGCTGATAGTCGTTCACCACTTGGCGCGATACCTCCGGAGTCGTCTCGGACGATTGCACGACCAAACTGTCCAGGAGTCATCCTTGTCTATTGGTTAGCTTACTGGGGATTAAATGGTATCGCCTCAGTCTTTAGAGGAATTTACTTGGTCAAGACGCATTACCATGAGTTGGCACAAAAATCTTGTATCTTGATTCAGATTTTACTTCATCCCTGGAGTTGAGACGACACATTCAACCCAAAGCGGAGTAACACTGATTTCTCTGAGTCAAGAGGAAGGTTAGCGGTCAGGAGAGAGAGGTTAGTTACACAGATTTCACAGAGGCGTTAGTTCTCGCTTGCCCAAGGATGGAAAGATGATTAGTCCCCGATCAAAAAATGATTAACTTGTGGGGGGATTATTTCCTTGTCTGTGTCAATCTGTGTTCCTCACCATTGAGTAACTACGGCTCTAACTTCGGCAAACTGATAACATACCGATCGCCAGATTCTGACAAACCCTGTACCGACAGTTTTCCGTGGTGGAGTTCGGCTAAATGACAACTGAGAAATAAGCCCAAACTTTCACGAGACTCTGTTTTCAGCAGCATTTCCTTCCCATTCACCATCAAGGTTTTGGACATTGAGACACTGGACATAATGGGCGTTTCCCATGTCGAGAAAACAGGGGAAGCCGCCTCACCGTTTTGCTTGTGCTTCTGGCTTTCTCGCCCGATTAAGGATACATCAGTTAATTCCTCATAGACTGTGGGAACACCCTCTCCTAGCCACGGATGAGACACCCAAACCGCTATATTGAGCCGATCAATTTTGCGAGAAACATGAAGCCGAATTTCTCCTCCTGCTTCTGCTGAATAAATCACACTCAAGATAACGTAGTACAGCATTTGCTGCACTTTGTCCTTATCAAGTAACCACAGCCGAGTTCCCGGTTCTACCGTCAAACGAATTTGTTGCTGATTTTGCTCTGCGGTTTCAACCAGAGAATGAATTGCCTTTTGACACAGCATTTCAATATCGACCGGACTCAAATTCAGATCGGGTGGATTATTAATTTCATCGAACACATCCAGAGCCATAATTTCCTCAACCAGGGAGACTAGATGTTGACCACTTTGATGGATAATTTCTAAATATTCTTTCTGTTTGTCAGTGAGTTCACCATAAATTTGGCGATTGAGAACACTTGCCATGCCCATAATTGAGGTTAATGGAGTTCGCAGTTCTTGGGTTAGATGTGTGAGCAGTTGCAGCTTAATTGAGTGAGTTGAAGAGAAAGGGGCAGAGAATTCGCTAACCATACCCTGAGGAAAATTGGATTGATTGGGGGTTAGGGATTCACTCGCCTGAGGAAAATCAGGTAGAATCGGGGCGTGCGATCGCAACTGATAATTTCGCTCAAATTCACTCAGACACCATCGGGCGGTCATTGCCAAAAACTGAATATCTCTAGGGGTAAAAGAGCGCGGAACTAAATCCATAACCGCCAACGTACCCAAGCACAATCCATCAGCGGTGAATAAAGGCGCTCCCAAATAAGCGCGAATACCGTAGTAACCCACGAGCAAACTTTGGGCAAAAACTGGATTACTTGCCGTATCATGAATTGCTAAAACCTGCTGACTCTCTACCACATAAGTACAGAAACTTTCCTGACGCAGCAATTTACGAGATTGAGCAAGGGGATTCATTAAACCCACTCTCGATAAACCAATGGCTGATTGAATCAGGAGTTGATCATCTGTGACGAAACCTAACCAACCAATAGGAACCTCTAAAAATCGCACCGCCGTCTGAGTCGCTTCCTCGAAAACGGATACTCCTTCGGTTTCGAGTAAACCAAGTTCCTTGAGAGTAGCAAGCCGTTTTTGGTCTTGTGCGGTTGAGTTCAAACCATTGAGATGACAACAAAATCTCGTTTCCAGCTCTGCCATAACTCCCCTTTGCCGATAGACTCTAGAAATAGACAAATTCAACGTATCTAAGCCAACCCATAATGTTACGCTTCATACATAAGGTTCCCCGGTGAGGTAGAAAAACCAACATAATTTGTAAAAGCATGTAGAGACGTGCCATGGCACGTCTCCTACCATGGCACGTCTGGGAACTCCAGGTACCATGGCACAGGAGGGGAGGAGCAGGGGAAGCTAAGGCAGATGGGGGTGCTGTAGGGGCACCATCCTTGCGCCCATCCAGGCAGATGAGGGAGATGGGGGAGTTAACTCAAAACCAAGAAGCGAAGGATAAAGTTGCATCTGGGTGAGAGAAGAAACGATAGTAGTGAAACCCGCCCCGGAAAGACGCGCCATGGCACGTCTCTACAATTCCCCAATCCCCTTAAAATCCCAAACTGGAAATAATGCAAGTCCAGAACTTTCTCACTCATTACCGCCAAGGAGACCGTAATTTTGCCCAGGTTGACCTGAGTGGTGTTAACCTGAAGGGGGCAGATTTGCGGACGATTAACTTAAGTGGGGCTAACCTGACGAATGCTAACCTCAGTTGGGCGTCCCTTGACTATGCGAATCTCAGTGGTGCTTGTCTGCATCAGGCAGATTTACATAACGCCATCCTTCAGCACAGTAATCTGAACCAAGCCATCTTGACCCGTGCCAATCTCAGTAAGGTGGATGGGCAATTCGCTAGTCTTTGCCAAGCCAACTTAAATTGGGTAGAAGCCCCCTATTGTAACTTGAGTGGTGCGAATCTCCAGGCAGCCCAGTTGAATTATAGTAATCTTACCGGGGCTACCCTGGATAAAACTCAGCTGATTAGCACGCAGTTAATGGCGGCTAATCTCTGCCACGCCAGTCTCATTGCTGCCAATCTTACCACAGCCAACCTGGGGGAAGTTCTATTAGAGAGAGCCAATTTACGAGACGCGATATTAGTCGGTGCGACATTAACCGCAGCGAATCTGCGTCAGGCTTGTTTGCGCTGTGCCAATCTGACTCAGGCGGAGTTCTATCGAGCTATTTTAACCGATGCCGATCTCAGTGAAGTCACAGGCGATCGCGTAAATTTGAGTCGGGCAAATCTGATGGGGGCGTATTTACTCAGAGCTAGCTTCGTTGGCGCTAATTTGCGACACACGGTTCTACAGAATGTCTATTGTTTACAGACGAATTTGACGGCGGCTAATCTGCAAGGGGCGGATTTACGACAGGCTGATTTAAGTGGGGCTTATTTAAACGAAACGATTTTAACCGAGGCAAATTTAACCGATGTCTATTTGATTGGCAGCTATTTAATTCGCCCCCAACTAGAGCAAGCCCAACTCACTGGCTGCTGTATCCACAACTGGCATTTAGAAGAGGTAGATTTTACCAAGGTCAATTGTCGTTACCTATTTACTCAGTTTAATTGGGAAACGAAAACCCCAAGTAAACGCTATCCGCCTACAGGTGATTTGATACCGGGACAACTGAGTCAAGAGAAAACAACTGATTTGCTCTTAATCGAGGTTCCTTTCTCGGAGATGCCAAATAGAGAAGTATTGGTATTTACCCTCGCCCAAGTGGAACAGGAATATCCTGATCTAAAACTGTCGCTGAAAGCCTTGAGTAAACAATTCGATCACTATATTCTTCACCTATCGGCAAAAACAGAAGTCAATCCTCAAGCGGTGAGTCAACGCATCCTACAACTTTATCCTCAAATGTACCAGCGTTTTGCCCATCACCGTCACAGAATTTGGCAATTGCTAGAGATAGACAAATCGGGAGCCTGCCAAGTCAACTCGTCGTTAAATTCTGCTACCTCACCCAATCCAACTCAAGTTTTAGCCAATAATCGCCGCCGGATCTATAAAGAAGTTATTCATCAAATCCAACAAATTATTCTATCTCAGCCGCCTGACAAATGCGCCGAAGGTATACAGCGACTGTTGGATTTTTTACATCAACAGAATATTCCCACCCAAGATATTGTGCAGAAAATCATTCGTCAAGCCATGCTCAGGCGGGCGAAACGCGATCCCTTATTTCAAGCCCAGTTATTGGCATGGGAAAAAACGGCGGATCAAGCGGCTCGTCTGTCTTTAACCGGACAAGCTATGCATAGCGCGATCGCTCTTATCCTGTCTCAAGTCCAGCCCCCTTAGACAACCATCCCTGACTTAATTACGAATTAGGGCTTGTTGCCAAAACCGGAAAAAAAAGCGTTTGTCTAAGGAAAAGCTTAACTAACACTTGACAAATAAGCGAATTTTCAGTATAAGAATGATCAGTCTTAGGTGAGAGAGGCGGTAAAGTTTTTTTAACATTCAACAGTTCTGGATGGAGAATAGAGCAAATTCTGTTAAAGTTCTGTGATCAGTGGGTAATCCCCTCTCTGTATCGTGTATGATAACAAGCTACAACCCTCAGGAACTATCAAAACCGAGGCTGAGAACCCCCGTGTTTTAACCGGGGGATGAAAGCCTCGACAAGGTTTTAACCTTGCGTTTCCTGTGGCTTTCCTTGTGCAGATTCCTATTTTATAGGAAATAATAAAGGGGGTGATTAAACTGTATAGAACCATTCCAATTAAAGCCAAGTTTACTGATGAAGAGAAAGCGTACCATCTAGACCAATGCCAGAATGCTAATAGCTTAATTAATTGTGCAATTTATCACACCAGGCAGACTCATTATCAGTGGAGAGAGGAGCAATCTAACGCTTTTTCTGTCTATTGGCGGGGTGATGAGTTGCGTTGTGGGTGGAAGCTGTACAAATGTCGTACAACTTACCCAGAGTTAGATAAGGCGCTTAAACTTAACCCACATTACAAAGCGTTAGCCGCCCAAGCTGCACAGCAAACATTAAAGTCTGTAGGTGAATCAATCAAAAGCTACAACAGCTTGGTTGACGCCTATTACCAGGGGGAGGTTAACCGCCCATCGTTACCTGGCTACAGAAAGAAAGGTGGCTTGGCTGCGGTAACTTTTCCCAGGCAGGCTCTAACTTACAAAGATGGGTGTTTTAGCCCGTCCATTAGCCGAGAAACTAAGCCTGAACTAATCACTCAGATTGAGTTACCATTGCCAGAGTTTATTGACTCAGATTGGGTTAAAGAGGTAACGATTCGTCCTTGCTTAGGTGAGCTTTGGATTGATTGGGTAATAGATGACGGGAAGGAACCCATCAAGGTCAACCCTAACTTGGATTACTCTCACGCCTGGGGATTTGACCACGGTGGCACTAATTGGTTAACCGGAGTATCAACCCACGGGGAAAGTCTGATCATTGACGGGCGTAAGCTCAAGTCGATGAATCAAGGGTATTGCCGCTTAGTTGCCAAGTATAAGCATGGCAAGTCCGAATTTTACTGGGATACCAATTTAGACCGAGTGCAACGTAAGCGAAATAACCAGATGAGGGATGCCATTAACAAGGCAGCTAGATTTATCGTTAATCGGTGTTTGGTTGACGGCATTGGTAATCTGGTTATCGGCTGGAATGAGGGACAAAAAAACGGTTCCCAGATTGGGAAACGGGGAAACCAAAACTTTATGCCCATTCCCACGGGGAGGTTAATTGAACGCCTCAAACAGCTTTGTACAGAGTATGGGATTGTGTTGACCCTGACAGAAGAAGCATATACCAGCCAAGCATCATTCTTAGATGGTGATTCGTTACCGAAACACGGTGAGAAACCCCAAAGGTGGACACCATCGGGGAAAAGAGTGAAACGTGGACTGTATAAAGCATCTGGCAATCAGCTAGTTAACGCTGATTGCAATGGGGCGGGGAATATACTCAGAAAAGTAGCCACACAGCTAGGGTTAAATCTAGCCAAGGTGGGTAGAGGCAGCTTGACACTGCCAAAACGGTATGACTTGTTTTCTAAGCTAAAACGATCATATCGTGAGAAATGTGAAGCGACAGTCTTTCAAGCTGTCGCGTAGCATCAACTCAGAATCCACTCTCTTTTAAGGAGTGGAGATGTCAACCTAAACCCTTAATTCAGTGTAGCTGCCGTTTCTTAAGGAGATTAGTCCATTGCCTCGTCGTTACCTATTTACGTCCGAATCAGTTACAGAAGGTCATCCCGATAAAATCTGTGATCAGATTTCCGATACGATCTTAGATGCTCTACTCACTCAAGACAACCGCAGCCGTGTTGCCGCAGAAGTGGTAGTTAATACCGGATTGGTCTTGATTACAGGTGAAATTACCTCCAAAGCCAATGTAAACTACGTTGATATAGCCCGCAAAAAAATTGCCGAAATCGGCTATACCGACGCAGATAACGGCTTCTCCGCCAATAGCTGTTCGGTCTTAGTCGCCCTGGATGAACAATCTCCCGATATTTCCCAAGGTGTCACCACCGCCCAGGAAACGCGAGACAAGTTGAGTGACGATGAACTCGATGCGATTGGTGCTGGGGATCAAGGGTTGATGTTTGGTTTTGCCTGCAACGAAACCCCAGAACTTATGCCTATGCCCCTGAGTCTGGCACATCGCTTGTCACGGCAGTTAACCGCTGTCCGTAAGTCAGGACAGTTGCCTTACCTGCGTCCCGATGGCAAAACCCAAGTTACGGTACTCTACGAAGACGGCAAACCCATCGGTATTGATACCATCTTAATCTCCACCCAACACACCGCCACCATTGGTGAGATTTCCAGCGAAGCGGCTGTCCGAGATAAAATTAAAGAGGATCTCTGGTCAGCAGTGGTCGAACCCGCGTTTGGAGATATTGAGATTAAGCCAGACAATAATACCCGTTTCTTAGTCAACCCCACCGGGAAATTTGTGATTGGTGGACCCCAAGGGGATTCAGGTCTCACCGGGCGTAAAATCATTATTGATACCTACGGTGGCTATTCCCGTCACGGCGGCGGGGCATTTTCGGGCAAAGACCCCACCAAGGTAGACCGTTCGGCAGCCTATGCTTGTCGTTATGTTGCCAAAAACATTGTGGCAGCAGGTTTAGCCGAAAAGTGCGAAGTTCAACTCAGTTACGCCATTGGTGTTGCCCGTCCTGTCAGTATTATGGTGGAAACCTTTGGTACAGGTAAAGTTGAAGAAGAAAAATTACTAGAACTGGTACAACAGCATTTTGAACTGCGTCCAGCCGGGATTATTCAAGCCTTTAATCTGCTGGAACTCCCTAAATTAAGAGGGGGTCGCTTCTATCAAGATGTCGCGGCTTATGGTCATTTTGGACGTCCTAATTTGGATTTGCCTTGGGAACATACGGATAAAGCGGAACTACTTAAAGAAGCCCTCAAACCATCATTAGCCACCGTGTAAGCCGATTAATTAGAACCCTGACTTCTTCAAGCAGTCGGGGTTCTGGATGAATCTCGTCATTTGTCTTATGTCCTTTGCCAAAAGTGCAGATTCATGAACCCCACCCTACTTGGTGGGGGCGGGAATTATCGCGAATTATGTTGATTTTAAACTCTATATCAGCGAAGATTTCCATCTATTGATAGATGCATCTTCGCCAGGTTTCAACTAGGTTGAGAGTGAGAATTAAACAAAAGAAGGACAAGTTAAAGTATGGCAGCTTCAAATCCGCTCAAAGGCACTGATTTAGTTGATTGTGCTAAAGCGAACGCCAAGCAGGGACCCGCAACAGCCGCTAAACTCTGTGGCTACGGAGACGATATCTCAACCTTTACAGCGGAACTCAAGAAAGCCTGTGAGGGTATGGGTATCGAAATTGATCAAGTCAGCGATTTAATGACTGAACAGCAGGCTCGAATTAAAGGTGACGCTGAAGTTATTGCTCCAGAAACACCAACCAACCTTTAACTAAACAACAGAGGAATACTTCGCTTGTCAGAAGTTCTCCCATCTAGGGGAACTTTTGGTTAGTGGGGAATCATTGGTTATCAATTTTATAGAGAACCCATTTCCATTCCCTATCTACTACCACACCTGGAATATTGGCATGCCAATCTGAGCGGGTAAGGATATAATTGGCATCAAACTTCCTAGCAATAGTTACTAATTCGGAACTACTTCGTTTTTGGAAAAGAGCATCTACATTATGCCAGGATAGTGGAGGTTTTGTTGCTCCTAAAACAGTCTCTATGCGATTTGCCCATTCTCGGAGTCCACTGTCTGTGTAAGGAGAACTATTAAATGTAAAAACCAGGGATCTCTGAGAGTAGAACCTAAACTTTGTCAAGGAAGGAGGAGATAAGACAAGCGCATCTGGACTACTCTCTTGACGAAACCGTAAAGCTAGTTTGGTCAAGCTATCTCCCGGAACTTGATATAAAGTAATTCTCTTTTGAAAGAAATCCGATAAATTACCAGGCAAAACTTCCCATAAACCAAGACCCAAGAATGTGCAACTGGTGAACGCTAGAGCAGAGGTAGTAATTATCTTAATTCGACGGGTTGCTAAAAAAAACTCTTCCCAAATAAATGGGGAAGCAAGAACAAAGAAAAGAGCGGATTTCCAGAATACACGATTTAATGCCTCTGTTAGGGAAGAGGGAGGCGGATAGAAGGCAAAAAGAAGTAGCAAGACGAATACAGTTATCCAAGTAACTTTTCGTGATTGTACTAATTGAAAAGAATTCTTAGCTTTTAGGATGATTAAACCCACAGCTACACAAAATAAAAGTATAGCACCATTATGCAGTATTGGAGTTATAAGTAACAGTAAACTAACCGCCCTGTTGCCTTGTTGATAATGTTCATAGACCAACAGGCTGATAGCGATGAGTACCATAAGCTGTGCGAAGGGAGTCGTTCTTGCTAGCTGTAGCTTGGCGAATAAAGACAAGGGATATATTTCTACAAAAAGGTAACCCAGTAAAATTGCGAAAAATGATGTAAAAATAACGATAACGAGATTAAATTTATCTTCTGAACTTAGAGATTCAGAACTTTTAATACATAATAAACCTCCAGCCATAAACAAGACCAAATTTCTCCAGAGTCGCGTTGGCCAACTGGAAGGAATAATATGGTGGGGTTGACGGATGTGTCCGTAGAGGTATACAAATTCTGCATTGTCAATTATTCCAGTACCAGTATTCCCGCTAACTACCATTGGTACATAAACTAAACAGGCTAAAATACCTAGAGTTAGAAAAGTAAATAATATACTTGGCAGTTTATTTGTTCTCTTTGCCTCAAGAAAAAGCATCGGAGCCATCAATAATCCTGGAATAATTCCTACGAGAAACTGGATAATGCAGGCTAGTCCGAAAAATAAATAGCCGAATATCCACCGTTTGCAGAAACAAAAATAAATTCCCCATATTGTCAAACCCATGGCAAAGATTGCTGGGATAGGTTCTGATCTAAATAGAGAGACATACCCGATAGTTCCATCTACAGCAACTAGACCCAAAAATGCTAATACTGTTGCTGGTAACCTGGCGTCACTGAACCGCTTGCCAAGAGCATACAACCCCAATATGAAAGAAGAAAAAGATATAAGATAATATAAAAAGTAGGTTAGCGGTAATCCTAGACCGACTTTTGCTGTGAAATACATTAAGTATTGATAGTAATATCGTGGTGTTATCTGAAGTGTGTCCTGAACATAAAAATCTTTTGGGTACAAATCTGGATTTAATAAAGATAGAACCGGAGGTACTTCTATAAGATTATTGGATGAAGGAAATTTATAACCATAAGCTATTAGTGAAGCAGAGAGAATGAATATCCATAGACAGGTTGTTAGTAGTGCGTTTTTTGATAATTTTTTCATTTTCTTAAACTCTAATTAATTGATTTACTGTGTATTAATCTGATTATTTTTGTATTTTTATTAAGTTTTTATGCTTGCTTGATTTGCACTTTTTTAAAAAATAATGACTAAAAATGTGCAATCACTTTACATGTATTTACCTAATACAATGTATGGTTACCTGACCCTCGATTGAGTGAGATGACAAAAGACTTTTGACTTGGTACAGACGTTCCGATAGAACGTCTGTACTGAATGCGTAACTTCCACGGCAGTGGTACTAAAACCCTAATTCAGCAATCGGAAAAATCAGGGAGGGTAGCAAAGCCTCAGAAAGAGGAGTTTTGAATTAAATTAAATTAGACACACAACTGAGTCAGGTACACCAATTATCTCTCCTTATCTCTAAACCTTCGCCGTATCCGCAAAGCGAATCTTGAGATAATCCTCCTCAATCTTAGCACCAGCTGGTTTCAGTGCAGCTAAGGCTTGGGGGAGGACAAGATTGCGGCGGTGATTGCCAATCCGTACATTTAACTCATCCCCCGTTTTATTCAATTGGATATGGTCTTTCGGTATACCCGGTAGATACAGTTCTAAGCTATATTCGTTTTGGTTTTGGACAACCCGAATTGTGTTTTCCTGGTAGTAAACCTGAGTTGGGTCTTCGTCTGCATACAAGGTTTGCTTGAGTCGTTCTAGCGCCTCAAGTCCGCACATCTCTTCGGCAAAGAGGGGAACTTCTTTAACCGGAAGCGGACTAAAGTTTTGGTGAATTTCCTGGCGATATTCTTGCTGATGTTCTTTCCAATGTTGGAAGAAAGGGTCGGTTACTTGGTCTGGGATAATCCGATTGGCAACGACTAAATCTGTAGAAACATTGTACAAGCTGAGGTAGGCGTGGGCGCGGAGGGATTCTTTAATCACCATTTTTTCGGGATTGGTGATTAACCGGACTGAGGTTTTGGTGTTATCGGTAAGGACTTTTTCGAGCTGTTCAATTTGCTCGTAGAATTCATAAGGAGCATCCATTACCTCATTATCGGGTAACGAAAATCCCGCGATGGGTTTGAACAGGGGTTCAACCAGGGGTCTCAACGCCACAGACATTTTTTGCAGGGGTTTATAAAAGCGGCGCATATACCAACCCCCAACTTCCGGTAAGCTGAGAAGTCGTAGGGCGGTTCCCGTGGGTGCTGAATCGATAATTAGCACCTCGTACTCCCCTTCGTCATAGTGACGCTTCATCCGCACCAGACCGAAAATTTCATCCATTCCCGGAAGAATGGCTAATTCTTCCGCCTGAACCCCTTCCAGTCCCCGTGCTTGCAGTACCTGGGTAATATAGCGCTTCACCGCACCCCAGTTTCCTTCCAATTCCATCAGCGCATCCAGTTCCGCCCCCCAGAGGTGAGGACGGACGAGTCGGGGTTCGTGACTGAGTTCCAGGTCGAAACTATCTGCGAGGGAATGGGCGGGATCTGTACTCAGCACTAAGGTTTTATAACCCAATTCGGCACAACGCAAACCTGTTGCGGCGGCTACGGAGGTTTTCCCGACTCCGCCTTTGCCTGTCATCAAAATTACTCGCATAGATAATTTCGCTCACCTGAGAAAGCTTTACATTTATTTACTGTATCGGGTTTTCACCGAAACAGTTGCTTGAGAACATCCCAGGGGGGGATATCCCAATAATCGATATGGGAAGAAATTAGTCCATCTGCATTGAGACGTAATTCACTCCAACCGGGGATAGAAATTCGTGGTTTCCAGGGGAGGGGTGTTGTCCAGCTTAAAGTCCAGCGCGTTTTGATGGTATTGCCGGATTGGCAAATGTCGTGCAGGTCGAGTTGGGGATTGATGAACCAGGTTTGGATAAATCCCAGCATTTGTTTGTAGCGATCAAGTCCCCGGAACTGGTTGAGGGGGTCTTGGAAAAAAACATCGTTGGCGTAGATACTGTAGGTTTGGTCAACGGGGAAGCGTTGATAGTCCTGTTTGAGGATTTCAATAATGTCTCTATTTGTCATTTATTATCGCTGATATGTTACTAGGTTGAGTCTTCTACAATTTGTAAGTATTGAATTAGCGCACTCAAGGCATGTTGTACATAATCAATGCGTACTGGAAGCCGGGGGAGCTCTTGAAGCCGGGGGAGAGAAAGTTATATCTTTGAATGCAACTTGGTATTAGTGCTACATTTGCGGCAACAGTGGCGGTAAAATACATCATCTGGTGTTTCAGGAGAAGCCGTAAGCTTTGCAACAATTATTACAGATTTCCCGACTCATCGATGCCTTCAACGAATGGGTTGGTCGCTTAACCTACTGGCTAGTATTACTGATGATCGCGATCGGTACATGGAATGTCGCCGGACGCTATATTGGCTATTTCGTCGGTCAAAACCTCAGTTCCAATGCCTTTATCGAAGGTCAATGGTACTTATTTGACCTGGTATTCCTCTTGGGTGCCGCCTACGCCCTGCGCCATGATGAACATGTGCGGGTGGATGTGTTCCATAAAAGTTGGTCTCCGAAATGGAAAGCCCTAGCTGATTTAATCGGTACGCTGTTATTCTTAATTCCCTTTTGTTTAATGGTAATTTATTTCTCTTGGGGAACTATTCTCAACTCCTGGGCAATTCGGGAAATGTCGCCTGATCCGGGGGGATTACCCCGCTATCCGATCAAATCCATGATTATTGTCAGCTTTGTCCTCCTGATTCTGCAAGGGATTTCCCAAGGGATTAAAAACTGGGCAATTTTCACAGGCTATCTCACACCCCAGGAGGAACATCATGATGCTGGAGTATGAATGGTTAGGTCCTTTGATGTTTGCTGGGGCGTTGGTATTTCTGTCCCTGGGCTATCCTGTGGCATTCTCTCTGGGAGGAGTTGCGATCGCGTTTGCGATTATTGGTGTGAGTTTGGGTGTCTTTGACCCCATCTTCCTGACTGCCATGCCCCAGCGCATTTTTGGGATCATGGGAAATTATACCCTATTAGCAATCCCTTATTTTATTTTCTTGGGTTCCATGCTGGAAAAATCTGGCATCGCTGAACGCCTGTTAGAAACCATGGGAATTCTGTTCGGGCGCCTGCGGGGGGGGACTTGCTTTAGCCGTAGTTGTCGTGGGGACGCTATTAGCCGCTACTACTGGGGTTGTCGCCGCAACCGTAGTGGCAATGGGACTGATTTCTTTACCGATTATGCTGCGCTACGGCTATGATAAACGGTTGGCAACGGGGGTAATTGCTGCATCGGGGACATTGGGACAAATTATTCCTCCGAGTGTGGTTTTAGTCGTATTAGCGGATCAGTTAGGAATTTCTGTCGGGGACTTATTTATTGGTTCCTTAATTCCTGGGTTATTAATGACAGCGGCATTTGCTGTACATGTATTAATTGTGGCATGGCTTAAACCTAGTGCTGCACCCGCTTTACCTGCTGAGGTTCGCAACATTGGCGGTAAAGCTTTAGGACGTCGAGTTCTGTTTGCCATGTTCCCACCGTTATTATTAATTCTTTTAGTCTTAGGCAGTATCTTTTTCGGTATTGCTACACCAACAGAAGCCGGGGCGGTGGGTTGTGTGGGTGCGATGGTACTTGCGGCGGCTAATCGTCAGTTAAGCTGGTTATCGTTGCGCCAAGCCTGTGACGCCACGCTACGAATTACCAGCATGGTAATTTTTATCTTACTGGGTTCTACGGCGTTTAGTTTAGTCTTTCGCGGGTTAAATGGCGATCAGTTTATGTTTGATATTCTCGCCAATTTACCCGGAGGTCAGATTGGCTTTTTGGCAGTGAGTATGGTAACGGTATTTATTTTAGGCTTTTTTATTGACTTTTTTGAAATCGCCTTTATTATCGTTCCCTTGTTTGCTCCTGTGGCGGAATCTTTGGATGTGAACCTTGTCTGGTATGGGGTTATTTTGGGGGCGAATTTACAAACGTCCTTTCTCACACCCCCCTTTGGCTTTGCCCTGTTTTACTTACGGGGTGTCGCCCCACCGGAGGTGAAGACGACAGAGATTTATTGGGGGGTAATTCCCTTTATTTTGCTTCAGGCGCTAATTGTTGTCTTAATTATCGCGTTTCCGGAGTTAGTTAGTTTTCTTCCCTCGTTGAGTCGCTAATAGCAGTTGTCAAGACTCAACTGTAGCGAGCAAGATGCTTAATGTAGCGAGCAAGATGCTTAATGTAGCGAGCAAGATGCTTAATGTAGCGAGCAAG
>NZ_JBKHHI010000043.1:0-25137 GCF_046539235.1 Coleofasciculus sp. | reverse complement strand
ATCGCCGGGAGATAAAGATTTGGATAAAGTCGCTTTACTGTTTGACTATTTGAACGAAAGTTGAGCGCAGTCCCTATCTAGAATCTTTGATTTAGATGGGGGAGTGCGAAACAAAATAGCTTGTTAAGTGTCCAATAATACTATACAATAGTATCAGGTACGGCGGCAGTTTGTTAACTTGTTCGGCACGACCTATAGAACCTAGAAAACTTAAGATTAAGCGGTTCCAGTAGAGACTATTTGTTACAGTAACGCATCTACTGGGTAAAAATCTTAGTGCGTTTATAAGACTTTTAGTCTTAGCTCCTTAGCAGAAATGGCAAGGAGGGGTATAAAGGCAAAAGCATGCCCTCGAACGAAGTGAAGGGTTCCTGATACCCACCGAGAACAGCGGTTCCCAGTGGTAACAGCAGGGAAAGAATTCCTAACTAGATTACTTGTAATTAGTTAGGGTCTGTTCAACAAATAGCCCAGTGTGGCATAATCCCTTAATTTGATGGATGACGTTTGCATGGTACTGATGCTGACATTGAGATGCACCCCCCATCTGTCAGATTATGCTAAATCGAAGAGTAAAATTTCAGCCTCGGTTGTCGCCGCTATCACCACATCTGTTTCCTCACTCAAAGCTGCACCGTCTCCTGACTCTAAGGCTAACCCGTTCACCGTAACCATACCTCGCGCTACCTGTAGCCAACCATAGCGTTGAGGTGCCAGAGAATGAGTGATGCGATCGCGCTTTGTCAAGACGGCTGCATATACGTTTACATCTTGATGAATCGTCAGGGAGTTTTCTCTGCCATTACCTGAAGCAATTAAATGGAATTGTCCGGGATGCTTGGCGATGCCAAAGTTATGCTGTTCATAGCTAGGATTATGTCCATTTTTATCGGGTAAAATCCAAATTTGTAACAAGTGAACTGAGTCTGTCTTTGAATGATTAAATTCACTATGGCGGATACCTGTACCCGCACTCATCCGTTGTACATCACCAGGATAAATAACGGAACCATTCCCCATACTATCTTTATGTTCTAGCGCCCCATCTAAAACATAAGTAATAATTTCCATGTCCCGATGTCCGTGAGTACCAAATCCTGCGCCGGGGCTAACCCGATCCTGATTAATAACCCGCAGGCTACGAAATCCCATCGCGTTAGGATTGTAATAGTTGGCAAATGAAAAGGTGTAATAGGTGTCTAACCAACCGTGATTAGCATGTCCTCGTTCTTGAGATTTGCGAATGTTAATCATTTGTCTTTTCTCCTTTGTCCTGTTCAAGTTATAGCAGTAGACACATTGATTAGGACTTTCCTTTCCTGTTGTTCCAGACGTTGCCGGCAACGTCTCTACTTATAGCGCTAAAGCGCTTACTACGAACGGGGTTTAAGGGATGGCTTCAGCTAACCCCATACTAATTAACCTAAAGGCAATGTGTTGAACCTGTTCTACCGGAAACTTGAGATTTTGGGCAATGACATGAAGCGATACAGCGTCTTTACTATACTGCCAAATTTGCCATTCTAATGTATCTAGCCGATAGGAAGGATAACCCGCAATTGTGCTGAGTAAACCATGATTCGGATCAGGTAATTTAGCTGCCAAATTATCCCAATTGGGTAAAACCCGCAATCCCATTAAGGTGGCTTCTGTCGCCGGAATACTTAACCCAGTCATTTCTTGAGTAGGAATTAACGCCAGGGAATCAAATCGAAAAGAACCATCTTGCAGTTGAAAAAGCACAGACAATTGCTGCAATAGTTGAATTTGAAACAGTTGTTCTAAGTTTAAGCGAGTTAAAACACCTTGTTGTTTTAAACATACGCCTAATGGCTGATTCACAGGACAACACCATTGAACCAGTTTGGATAACACGCGATCGCTAACCAATTTACATTTCCCAATCAGGGAGATTAAACCTTGCCCATCTCGCCGATTCGCTGCCGCGACAATCTGACCTTGTTTTACCCATAAGTAGTAAGTTCCGGTGGCTGGCGCCAAAGCCCGAACTGTCAACAGTCCCGTTCTTTTGCCCTTTTCAAGTAACTGAAAAATCTCTGGTAATGATACGTCGCTTAAAGTACCGATAATGCCCATCATTGTAATCACTAAGGCATTTGCCCTATCAACTTGTTTCTTGCAGTTTGCCCTTAGTCCCCAAATAATACAACGCAAGATCACAAGTTAAGTTCACAACTTAACCACTGACTGGGTGATGTTGATGGCAAAGTTGGCTGGTTCAGGCAAAGCGTTCACCGTTTTTTCACGGTTTTAGTTTAGAATGAACAGTTTGAACAAATTCTGGCTCTTAACCGAATCTTAACCTGAATGTCACCAAAACATAAGCCTCCCAAGCGTCAACGGGGAGTTATTCTTTCCGTTCAAGGTTGGCAGCGCCTAAATGCCGCGCAGCGCAAGTTAGCCTTTCAAGATAATGGGGGAAAACCCTACACCCTGGAACAATTAAGCGAACGTACCCATTTAAGTCCAAACACCCTGATCAAGGTACGACGGCGGACAATACCTGTCGATCGCAAAACGTTGATGTCCTATTTCAGCGCCTTTACTCTGACGCTTAATCCTAACGATTATACCAAAGCAGACAGCAAATTATCTGATTATGAACAAGTTCCGCTCAAAAGTCCAGTACCTCTCAATTCTCCCTTTTATATCGAACGCCTACCCATTGAATCCCTTTGTCACGAAACCTTGGTGAAACCGGGTAATTCTATCCAAATTGTTGCCCCCAAGCAAATGGGTAAAACCTCGCTGATGACGCGAATCTTGCAGCAGGCTAGGGCGGAAGGCTTTTATACAATCCTTTTAAACCTGCAACTGGCAGAGTCTTCGATAGTCTGTGATTTAAATCGATTCCTGCAATGGTTTTGTGCGGTAGTGACACGGGGCTTGGATTTACCGCATCAAGTGCCAACCTATTGGGATGATATCTATGGCGGAAATGCGAACAGTACGTATTATTTTGAAACTTATCTCTTACCGAAACTAGGTAATCCTTTGGTTTTGGCATTAGACAATACTGATGTACTATGTAACTATCCAGAGATTGCCCGAGAATTTTTTAGTTTGCTGCAAACCTGGGGTGAAAAAGCTAGCTATGGGGATAAATGTAGCCAGATTTGGCAAAACCTGCGCCTCGTGATGGTGCATTCTACTGAAGTTTACGCCATGTCTGGGGTGAATTCCATTGAGTTTACAGCAGAATTATCGATTCAGTTACCTGAATTAACAGGGGAACAAGTCCAAGATTTAGTGATTCGCCATGGATTCAATTGGCAACCTCAACATGTCAAGCAATTATATCAGTTTTTAGGGGGTCATCCTTATCTGATTCAGCTAACTTTAAATGCGATTAAAACAGAAAATATTCCCATTGACCAATTCTTAGCAACCGTTACCGCAGAAGCAGACATTTATGGAGAGCATTTGCACCAGTTATTAGAGCATCTCCACCAGGATTCAGACCTCATGAGTGCCTTGATTCAAGTGGTCAATTCATCAACGCCTGTAGAATTCGAGCCAATTCTTACCCGTCGCTTGCAGAATCTGGGACTGGTGCAGGTAGATCAAGGCAAGGTGAGGCTGCGTTGCCAATTGTATTACCAATATTTTCGCGATCGCCTAAAACCCCTAAGCTTAAAGTTCCCCCCAGAAACTCGCCCAGCTAGCGTGGTGGTGATTGAGGGGGTCAACTTAACCGCTAACCTGCTGGCTCATCCACAACCGACGTTTAATCAACTCTACAAAGACCTGCAATTATTTGTCCAGCTTGCTCAAGAATTTGACGGGAAAATTCTCAAATCTATTGACCAGGGAATGCTAATTGTGTTTCCCAGTTCCCTACAGGCGGTTAACTTTGCCCAAGAGATTCAATTAACACTTCAATCCGCCGTTCAACGGGACTCAAATCCAGAACTCTGTTATCGGATTGGCATTCACTGGGAAGATGTTATTTTTTGTTACACGGGCGTTAGTGGACCCGGCGTCAAAATTGCCCATCATCTTACCGCAGAAGCCCCTCCTGGCGGGATTTGTATATCTCATAGTGTTTATGAGGCGATCGCCAACCATTTGCCCCAGCCACCGCAACCGATGGGACAGTGGCAATTTGAGGACAGTGAACAACCAATTGCCCTTTATCAACTCAAATAAGCATTTTGGTAGCGCCAAAACCCTTGATATACTCTAGGTTAGGCATTGCCCACCAGCCTTACTTCAGTGGCACTCATACTAAACTCAAGGAAGCGTTCTTTTCATTTTGAGAGGCACGTTTACCCTTGAGGATCATTTTTACACCCCCTTTAGGTGCCAATACAACACCTCGACGTTGGGGTTTTACGGGTCGATTTTCCGCTAATTCCAATTCGTAGGATGACACAATTTTGGCTAAAGCTAACTTTAGTTCAAACTGGGCTAACGCCTCACCCATACAACGTCGGGTTCCACTACCAAAGGGGATAAATTCAGAGGGGGAAAACTGGCGTTCTAGAAATCGTTCTGGCTTAAAGGTTTTCGGTTCTGGATAGAGATCCTCACGCTGATGGGTAAGATAAAAACAACCCATAAGTATTGTTCCTGTATCTAACTGATGTCCGAGTAACTCAATCGGTTCTTGTACTACTCTGGGGAAACTTAACATCGCAATGGAATGAATCCGTAGCGTTTCATTACACACAGCAGTCAAATAAGGGAGTCGGAAAATACTTAGAGGATCAGGTGTATCTCCTAAGCTATTCAACTCCTGAATTAGTTTTTCTCGAACTTCAGGGTAACGATGAATCCAATATAATCCCCAAGCCATTGCCAGTGCTGTTGTATCGTGACCCGCTAACAAAAATGTAAGCAATTCATCGCGCAATTCTTGATCAGTCATGCCTTGACCAGCTTCATCTTGAACCGATATGAGTAGAGAAAGGATATCCGTTCGATTTGGATCAGGGTTTTGACGACGTTCGCTAATTTCAGCATAAAGTAAATCATCCAGTTGCTTTCGCAAGTGTAAAAAGTATCCCCAAGGACTCCATACCCCCCAATCTTTTTGCAGGGATGAAAAAAATAGCAAACTGGCAGTTAAGGGAGAATTCAGGAAATTGAGTAAAGTCCGAGATTTTTGGATAATCTGTTCACAGCGTTCTCCGTCATAGAGTCCAAATATCACTTGTATAATCACCTGTATGGTGATCATTTGGGTAACATCAAGGGCTTTAAAGGGTTGATTCAGGGGAAGTTGATTGATTACTTTCTCTGTGAGTTGATCAATTAACGTTCCATAGACTTGCATGCGATCGCCATGAAATGAAGGCATCAAAAGTTTTCGCTCTCGTTTGTGGCTTTCCCCGTCTAATAGAAGTAGAGAGTATTGACCGACTAAAGGTTTTAATATTGTATTCAACTGACCGGGAGCCGTTAACTTCTTTCTATCATTGATTAAAATCTGCTGTAAGGCTTGGGGATGGTAGACAAAAATAAAGGAGCCTTCCGAGCCAATCTGAGCCGTGAACAGGTCAGGATGACGCTGGGCAGCACTCTCCATGTAACCTACCGGATCAAAAACCCATTGTAGCTTTTGCCAGAAACCAGGAGTTTTTAGCTCGTTAACGGATTTCATAATTAACGTACAGATTTTGAAAGATTATTTTAAACTATAACAGTTTTATGTGATTTAGAGAAACCTTTACCCTAAGAAGCGCTAAGGGCGGCAAGTCGATTATCGCCCCTAGTAACATAATTACTGTTGATTGAGTCAAACCGCTACGGATTTCCTCGTCTGGGGTTTCTGTTGAGTTGGTGATAGTCGCGATCGACGCACCGTACCAATTGTTTTTGGCAAAACTCCAACTAACTGAGCAATCACGTCATCAGAGAGTTCATCAATAAGCTGGGCGTCGAAATATTTATAGAGTAAACTTAATAAGATTTTGGCACGGTGTAGCGGCACATAAGTGGTCATGGCATGTTGGGTAAACAAGATCCAGCGCTGCCGTAATTGATACGCTTTCTGGCGTTCGTACCGTGATTCAGGATAGACTAACGAAAGCGTACCAATGGGAACGATTCGCGTACAATCCGCATCAAAAAGCCCACCAACGGCAGCACCAGAACCCGCCAGTTCTGCATGATGACGGTGGATTATGATTAATGCATTACCACGAGTACTATTCACCCTGAGGAGTTGTCCTGTCTGTAACTGACTCAGGATTTCAGTGGGTTGAATAATGGGTTTGCGGATTAGGGCTAGCTCTGTCATGACACCTCAAAAAAACCGGGCTATTATCTCCGATGATTACTAATAGATAGTTAATCGATAATATTTTGTTGAAATTGTGACGCCGTTAACAAGAGCAGAGATTAAATATACTTGATTTTGCACCCAAAGCGAAGAAATACAATTCAGATTCAGAATTAATGGGAAAAGAGGAGAACCAACTGATAGTAGTAAGCTGTTCGGCATTTAAACCTTAATATCAATAATGGCGAAATCGTTGGTGTGCGTTTAGCGAAGCCATGCCGCAGGCTTTGCATCTTGCTCTAATCCTCAATTTAAATGTATGACAGCTTATTGAGAATACAATGAAATTCTAAATAAAGCTAAGTTGGCTCAGTTGGGAATTTTTGGATATTGATCAAGATTATCATTCTGATTGATTTGAATGAGTATAACGACCTATTTATTATTTTAAGCCACACTTCACTAAAGAATTGGGAAATTTCTTAATTCTCATGTAAAGAGTTGATGAAGAAGGTAGGAGGGGGAGCAATGTTCCAGACGTGCCATGGCGCGTCTAGAAGCCGGGGGAGCCGGGGGAGCGGATTCTGATCAACAAATGACCAATGACCAATGACCAGCAGTGGGGAATAGGCAAGAGTTCGCAGTAAAGTGAAGAAAGACTCACATAGATACACCCTCGTTGATTAGGGAAATAACCGCATAAATAGTCATGGCACCAGAAAGAATCGTTCTCCTATCGAGCCGAGAAATCGAGAAAATGCGTCAAGCGGGACGTTTAGCCGCCAAGCTCCTGGATCACCTTGAACCCATGATTCAGCCAGGAGTCAGTACCTTGGAACTCAATGATGAAGCCGAGCGCTGGACTCAGGAACATGGAGCAAAAAGCGCTCCCCTCGGTTATCATGACTTTCCTAAGTCAATTTGTACCAGTATTAATGAAGTCGTCTGTCACGGTATCCCCAATGCTAAACAAATTCTGCAAGATGGGGACATTATCAATATTGATGTAACCCCGATTGTGGATGGATTTCATGGGGATACGTCTCGAACCTTCTTTGTCGGTACACCTTCACCCACCGCCAAAAAACTGGTTGAAGTCACCTACGAATGCATGATGCGGGGAATCGCTGCTGTGAAACCAGGAAACCGCATTGGTGATATTGGGGCGGCTATTCAGGAATACGCGGAAGCCAATGGTTTTTCTGTGGTGCGGGATTTTGTCGGACACGGAGTTAATCGAATCTTTCATACGGCTCCCCAGGTGCCTCACTATGGTACTCGCGGTAAAGGAAAGCGTCTGCGCTCCGGGATGGTGTTCACCATTGAACCTATGATTAATCAAGGGACGTGGGAAGTGGAAATTCTGGCGGATAAATGGACAGCCGTGACCAAGGATCGTCAGCTTTCGGCTCAGTTTGAGCATACTATAGCAGTTACGTCAGATGGGGTAGAGATTCTAACGTTACCCGAACCGATAACAACGATGAAATCGGCGTGATGCATTGGGATGGGGGATAATTTCCTACTCCCTAATCACCAATTGCCTCTTCCTTAATTACCAGATGAGGGAGGTCAATTTAAGCTCAAACATCTTCAATCGCTTGATTTGACCCCTCCCTAACCCTCCCCTTGACAAGGGGAGGGTACTCGAAGTTCGCTGCAACAAAACCTGTCCTTCGTCAAAAGAAAGCGGATTCGATATAGTCTTGTAAAATAAGCTCATATCCTTCAAGAATGAACGGTTCACCGAATTGAGGGGCTGAAGTCGGCAATACATTCCTAGTATTAACAGGGCGTGAGTTTTTACAGATACGGTGGTAGCGAACAAGGGCGACATCAAACCGACAAGGAAGATCACTTAAATCGGGATTTCCTGCTAAAAATAGTTCGGCTGTTCGCCAAATTTTGGCTTGCTTAGAGGATGTAATCGCCAATTGACCATCGGCATCCCAATTCCCTCGACTGCGAGTTTTCACCTCGACAAAGGCTAAGATAGGTGACTCCGCGTTTGCTGGCAAGGGGGTAGGGGGATGAATTTGGGGGTTTATATCCAGATTGGAGACGGGATTTTCCTTTACCTCTCCATCCCGATAGGCAATCAGGTCGATTTCTCCCCAGCGACAGTGCCATCGGTGATGTAAAATAGTCCAACCTTGGGCTTGTAACCAGGTGGCAACGAGCTGTTCTCCTAGTTGTCCTTTTGCATTTGTCATTTGTTTATGTCATACTCGAACAGCGAGAAGCAAGCTACGTCATTCGTCATACCAAGTTGCAGTCTAAGGTAGAATCTGTCATGCTTCACGCTGCGCCCCTACGGATTCTGGGGGTAAGGTTAATTCATCCAATTCGGTGTTTGTGGCGATTGGAATCAGAAAAAATGTACCATTGCTTCCCCTGCTTCCCCTGCTCCACTCACAACCACAACTTATTCCGCAAGCCCTAACTATATGGGGGCAAATTGATGGATGTCTAGGATATTAGTTTGACGCATTTTCTGTAACTCTTGCAAGCGTTTATAGGCTTCCCGAATTCCTTGAGAATAGTATTCCTTACGTTTTGGGTCAGTAGAGACATTTAGCTTTTGCCATTGTTCTATACAATATCGCTTGTGTTTGTTCCAGGTCACGACTTCTAAACAAGCAGCGGCGGTGCGAATGGCTAAGGGAGTGCGCGTGAGATCTTGACTACGCTTTTCATTTAAGTGGAATAAATGTTCCACCAGAACCATTTCCTCTGGAAACTGGATACTGCGGTCTTGTAATAGGGAAATTAGCTTTTCCGGCTGCTGTAATAGGATGGATTGCGCCACAGATTGCACGTCTAAGATTTGCTGCCACAAAAATCGGTGAGGAGAAAGACTAAACAACAAATCCTTTGCATCTAAGATGTCGATAATCGTTTGGCGATATTCGGGACGATGCAGATAAATTCGTAAGAGTAAGGCTTCCGCTTCTTCGAGTAGACTGTGTTCTTGGCTAAGGGATAAGTCAATCGAGACAGGTAAGTTTTGCTGCTTCAGATTAGACTTGTCATCTTTCTTGATTGGAGTCTGGCGTAATTTCTTCAGTTGAGTCTGGAAATTTTGGATGAGTCGAGGTATCAGGTGAGTTTGCCCCTGACTCAGCTTTTCTGCACAATAATCAATGTAATAGGTTTGTTGATTAACGTCCTCTAATTTGTACAGCAATTTGACGATTTTCTGAGCAACTTGTTTAAATTGGTGGGCTTGCTTGAGATCTTTTCCGATTATGAGTTGATCAATCTGCCAATGTAACCATAAGGGCGCGTTTTGGAGTAGCTGTTGGTATTGTTCTGTCCCATCGGGGGTATGGGTGAGGAATTCGTCGGCGTCTTTACCCTCAGGGAGGTTAAGTATCCGCAGTTGTACTTGTCCTTTGTAGGCTAAGTCGGCAATTTCTCCGATCGCGCGTTCGGCGGCTGTGGTTCCGGCTTTGTCGGCGTCAAAGTTGAGGATGATTTGGTTGGATTCGGTGTAACGCAGCAGCAGGCGCATTTGCTCCAGACTTAAGGCTGTACCCAAGGAGGCGACGACGTTGTGAATCCCTACCCGATGCAGCGCGATCGCATCAAAATAGCCTTCGACGACAACGGCTTGATCCTGATCCCCAATGGCGTTATCGGCTTTATCTAAGGCAAATAAGGTTTTCCCTTTATTAAATAGCGGCGTTTCCGGGGAATTGAGATATTTGGGAAGTTCATCCCCTAATGCTCTCCCGCCAAACCCAATCACTCGCCCTTGACGATCATGAATCGGAATCATGATCCGATCGCGAAACCGATCATAATAGCCGTCTCCTGATTTGCGTGGCAAAATTAATCCCGCATCTTTTACCAGTTGTACGGGTTTGCCTTTTTGTTCGACTAGATAACGGTACAGGGTTTCCCACGTCGCTGGCGCATACCCTAACTGAAACTGTTGCAGGGTTTCTTCACCTAGATGTCGCTGAGATTGTAAATACTCCAGCGCCTGCTGTCCTTGGGGTTGTCGGAGTGCGTGCTGATAAAATGAGGCGGCGAGTGCCAAAATCTCATACAGTTGCTCCTGTAAGGATAGCTGACGCTGTAACTCCTGACGTTGTTCAGGTTCCAGGGTTTTCACTCGGATTTGATAGCGCCGAGCTAAATCGAGAACCACCTCACTGAAGGACTGTTTTCCCGCTTCCATGAGGAATTTAATCGCAGTTCCACCCGTACCGCAGCCGAAGCAGTAGTACATTTGTTTGTTGGGACTGACGGTAAAACTGGGTGTCTTTTCGCCATGGAAGGGACACAAGCCCACATACTCTTTACCCCGCTTTCGCAGCACAACTTGCTCCGAGACGACATCAACAATGTCTACTCGTTCTTTGACTTGGGCGATGGTGTCTGGGTGCAGTCGAGGAATTTGCACAGCGTTGTTCCTGAGAAACTGGTAATGGGCAAGTACATATCAAGGTTCTGGGCGACAGCAGGGATAGGGTAGCTTCCGTGAGCCGTTTTTCCAGAACCCAATAGATCTATTGTAATTATGTGATATCCCACACCCAAGGATCAATGATGAATTCAGCACAGACAATTATTCTCTCGCCATTGGAATTGAGGGTGATTGAGGAAATGAATAAAGTGCGAACTCAGCCCAGGTCTTATCTAACGCTTTTAAACAACTGGAAACAGCGGTTTTCTGGTAACCAGGTCAAACTTTCTCAACAAGTGTTTTTACGTACCGTTGAAGGTGTCAATGCGGTGGATGAGGCGATTAATTTTCTCCAATCCACTCGCCCCTTATCGCCGTTCAAACTATCTCTAGGGATGTCACAAGCAGCGAGGGATCATGTTCGTGATCAAGGAGAAACAGGAAACATCGGGCATATTGGTCGCGATCGCAGCACTCCTTTTATCCGCCTGAATCGGTATGGGAATTGGCAGATAACGGCGGGTGAAAACATTACTTACGGCGTGGCACGAGCGGATGAAATTATCATGCAATTAATTATCGATGATGGCGTTCGCGATCGCGGTCATCGAAACAATATCTTTAATTCAGCCTTTCAAGTTGCAGGTGTAGCCTTTGGCTATCATATCCAGTATCAAAATATGTGTGTCATTACTTATGCTGGGGGGTACAAGACAGCCGCAGGCAGAAGGAAGTTTTCCCAAGGGCGGGTTTAGTCACGTTATTGGTTTGTAGCAAAATGTTATCGGTAAAACCCGCCCCTACACCTTTACCCCCTGCACTCCTGTACGAATCATCGGCAACATGGGAAGATAATCTCTGATAGCTGATATGCCGTGTTCTAGGAGTGTAACCCTTGGTAACTATTCGCTGTCGGGAGATGACATTCCCGAATATAGAAGCGATCATTTTTGATAAAGATGGGACCTTAGAAGACTCACAAGCCTTTTTGCGAGAATTGGCGCAGAAGCGATCGCGCTTGATTGATGCTCAAATTCCTGGTGTGGGTGAACCCTTGCTGATGGCGTTTGGGATTCAAGATGATACCCTTGATCCGACGGGATTGATGGCGGTGGGTAGCCGTCGAGAAAGTGAAATCGCCGCCGCCGCTTATATTGCCGAAACGGGGCGCGGTTGGTTAGAATCTCTGGAAATTGCCCGTAATGCCTTTGCCGAAGCAGAGCGATATCTCAAGGATGCAGCGGGAACTTCACCGTTATTTGCCGGGAGTTTAGATGTCCTCAAATCCTTGTCTGAAGCGGGTTTAAAATTGGGAATTCTGTCGGCGGCTTCCACAGCAGGAGTGCAGGCTTTTGTCAAACGTCACCAGTTAGAACCTTATATTCAATTACAACAAGGGGTTGATACAGATCTGAATAAACCTGATCCAGCGTTATTTCTGCAAGCCTGTGAACGTTTAGGCGTTTCTGCGAGTGCAACCCTGATGGTGGGAGATTCAGCCGGAGACATGGCGATGGCGAGTCGTGCGGGTGCGGCGGGTTGTATTGGAATTAGCTGGGGAAACTCGATTCATTTCCCAGATGCAGATGTTGCGATCGCACAATTGGATGAAATCCAGGTGTTATAAATGATTAAAGATGGGGGAATCAAGGCGAGTTTAGTCACATTTAGGTGGAAAAGAAAGGATAATAATCAAACCCGCCCCTACATTACCTATTCCCTGTTCCCTGTTTAAATAGGTAAACGAAAAATAAAGGGTTTGGAAACCCGCGAAGGCGGGTTTTGTTTGTTTAGTTGCGGTTTCAACCGCCCTGTTGAAAATGATACCTACACCGATCAGGGCGGGTTTAGTAACATCTGGGTGAAGGAAGAAAGGAATAGTCAAACCCGCCCCTACATTGCCTCTCCTAGGTTCCCTGGGAACTGATAACTGGTAACTGATAACTGATAACTGTTCCTTAAATAGGCAAACGCTCAATATCTCGATTGGAACCAATTACCACCATAACAAACCCTTTAAATAGACGAGTTGTAGGAACGGGATTAATCTCAAACTGATCATCTTGACCAACTGCCAACAAGTTTAAGCCATAGCGATTCCGCAATTGCAGTTCCATCACGGTTTTGCCATTAAACTCTTCAGGAACTGATATCTCGACAATGCTGTGATTCGGGTCTAACTCAAAGCGATCCAAAATAGAAGGCTGAGTCAGCGATCGCGCCAAGGCACAACCCGCTTCATATTCCGGATAAACCACCCGATCCGCACCTACCCGTTCTAACAATTTACCATGAACTTCTGAAGACGCTTTAGCCACCACGTATTTGACACCAGCTTCCTTAATATTCAGCGTGGTAATAATACTTTCCTGTAAATAGTTGCCAATCGCAATAATCACCGTATCAAACTCAAAAATTCCCGCCTCTTTCAAAGCTTTGGGATCGGTGGAATCGAGTTGAATCGCATGGGCGGCGATTTGGTCGGTCAAGACTTGGCTAACCAGTTTTTCATTAATATCCGTTCCTAAGACTTCGTGTCCCATATGGTGTAGGGATGAGCAAACGCCTCGACCAAAACGCCCTAAACCAATGACAGCAAATTGCTTACTTTCGCGATGCAGGTTCCGCCAGAACCCTACAGATGACCAACTCACACCCTTGTCCTTTCCTCAATGAAATATTATTGATCATAACCCTATACCCGTTAGAGTAGCATTATCCTACGAGTAGATTTTCTTCCGGATAGCGAACGTGGCTAGGACGCGGATCGCCCAAGAGGGTTCCCATAAATGCTAGAATTCCCACCCGTCCGATAAACATCGTTGCCACTAAAATAAGTTTTCCCAACGCCGAGAGACCGGCGGTGATACCCGTTGAAAGTCCCACTGTAGCGAAAGCCGATACCACTTCAAAGAGAAGTTGAATAAACGGAACCAGGGGATCGGTAATCGCGATTAAAATGGTCGAAATAATTACAGTGGTGACCGAACCAACCAGAACCGCCGTGGCTTTTAAAATTAGGTTGAGCGGCACCTGACGTCTGTACAGATAAACTTCCTCTTTTCCTTGTAAAATCGCCTTCGTACAACTCGCCAACACCCGAAAGGTTGTCGTTTTCATACCGCCCCCGGTACCGCCTGGACTTGCACCGATAAACATGAAGGCAATCGTCATAAATAAACCGGCTGCTGTCATTTTACCGATATCAATGGTGTTAAACCCTGCTGTTCTTGTTGTAACCGACTGAAACCAGGCGTTTAAGAGTTTATCCCGGAAACTCAAATTCCCTAAAATATTTGGGTTATTGACTTCGACAAAGAAGAAGGCAATTGTACCTAAGATTAACAGGAATAGTGTTGTACTGGTTACCACTTTAAAATTCAGCGAAAATGTGAGTTTTTCGTGTTTATACCGAAAGCGATCGCGTAACCAGAGATACAGTTCAAAAATCACCGGTTGACCAATTCCACCAAAGACAATCAGTCCCGAAACAATCACAAGTAATAAAACAGATGACTGATAGCCCATTAAACTATCGGAAAACAAACTAAATCCAGCATTATTCCAGGCGCTAATACTGTGAAAAAGAGATAACCACAATCCTTGATTCCAGCCTTGCTCTGGAACAAATACGAGTAACAGCAGGAAAAACCCAGTTAATTCAAAAATCAATGCTGTGGCAATAATTGAGCGAATAACCAACGAACTTTTTTCTAAACCTGGGCGATCAAACGCTTGTTGAATGGCTAGTTTATGGCGCAAGTTAAACTTCCGACGCACTAAGAGTAACATAAAGGTAGTGATTGTCATATAGCCTAATCCCCCAAGCTGGAATAAGGCAAGGACAAAAAACTGACCGACACCGGAAAAATAACTGCCCGTATCGACGACAGCTAAACCCGTGACACAGACAGCAGAGGTGGCGGTAAATAAGGCGGTAATTGGATCAGTCCATGTTCCATCATGAGCAGAGAACGGTAGAATTAACAGAAATGTGCCTACAGTAATCATGGCTAAGAATCCGAGGCAAATCGTGCGCGGGATAGTCATAAGTCGTCATTTGTTTATGTCATTCGTTTATGTCATTCGTCATTTGGGCGGGGCGGGTTTTGCAGCCAAGCTAGGCATAACATTTAATATTAGTCCCTAAACCCGCCCCTACACAAAGGGCTGGTTTTGCCGCCAAGCTAGGCATAACATTTAATATTAGTCCAATTAGCAACTAAACGCCACTGACGATAAAGGTTAGCCAGTTCCCAGCTTATTCTCGCCGCCAGTTTTTGTTGTTGTTCTGGGGTGAGGATATCCAGAATTTCATTAGCAATGGAAACAAGAACTAAAGTTCGGGTGGGGAGGAGGCTGGCTAGGTCTTGAATCTCTACCCGTGAGGATTGGGAAACCTGCGTAGGCAGGTTTTGTTTGTGTAGCTGCGGTTTCAACCGCCCAGTCGCTGAATATCCTTACAGCCTGAATATCCTTACAGCCGGGAAATAAATTTCCGGCTAAAAGCTAAAACCCGTTAAAACGGGTTCAATGTCTTGCGGTTTCAACCGCCCAGTCGCTGAATATCCTTACAGCCTGAATATCCTTACAGCCGGGAAATAAATTTCCGGCTAAAAGCTAAAACCTGTTAAAACGGGTTCAATGTCTTTAATGTAGCCAGCAAAGGCGTATTTTAGATTTTGTTTCCTTGGGTCTATAATCTAGGCAAATTAATGCGGCAGGTGGTGTCGTAATTTGGATGACTAACGATTAACTTTTATCATTACTTACCATGTCCCCATTACCATTCCTTTCTGAATCTATTGCTAAACTCCGCGCCTTGACTCAGGTGAATGTGCAGACTAATTGGAAATTGTGGTCTGAAGACCTACCTCTGGAGGAAATAAGTAACCACATTTTTGCCAACGGGTCAAGTAGCGAACTCAATGATAAAGACTATATTATCTGGTCAGCCGGACGCCAAGTAATGTGGTTGGGTCAACAATTTATCATTCCCCAAGATTTACAAGGCTATCCCTTAGCCGGATTAACCTTGCGACTAGCCCTAACCTGGTGGGCGGAAGATGCCAAAATTTTTGTTAATGGTAAGTTAGTCCAACAAGGAGACTTATTTGATTCTTCAGCTAGAGTCCTCCTCAGTTCAGCCATTAGTCCTGGGGAAATTATTACTGTCATGGTACGGTTAGTTAGTCCAGGTCATGATATTGGCGGGTTAATGCGGTCTTGCTGTATTTATGAATCAATAAACTCGATTGATCCGGGATTTGTGGCGGATGAATTAACCGTATTGCAGAACTATTTAACCGCCTTTGCACCGGAACAATTAGGAACGCTGGCGGTGGCTGTATCTAATCTTAACTGGCAGAGGGTATCTGATGCCGATCAGTTTACGCGATCGCTAACCCAATTGCGCCAAACTCTACTATCCAAACATATAACCCCTAACGCTACATTCCACCTACTTGGTCATGCCCATTTAGATATGGCTTGGTTATGGTCAACTCAGGAAACTTGGGATGTTGCCGTGCGAACCTTTGAATCCGTTCTCAGTTTACAGCAAGATTTTCCTAATTTAACCTATTGTCATACGACACCAGCCCTCTATGACTGGATCGAACATAATCGTCCCGACTTATTTAGCCGAATTAAACAACAAATCATCGCCGGAAAATGGGAAACAGTTGGCGGGATGTGGGTAGAACCAGAACTAAACTTAATTGACGGTGAATCCATTGTCCGGCAAATACTTTATGGTCAGCATTATACCAAAGAAAAATTCGGGCAAATTAGTCAAATTGCCTGGGTTACAGATAGTTTTGGCTTTACGTGGCAATTACCTCAACTCTTAAAACAAGGAGGAATCAACTATTTTGTCACCCAAAAACTGCATTGGAATGACACCACAGAATTCCCCTATCACCTCTTTTGGTGGCAATCACCGGATGGAACTCGAATTCTCAGTTTAATGTCGCCGCCTAATATTACTGGAGTCATGGACACGAATCCAATTACCATGACCAATTATGGGATTAAGTGGCAAACCCAAACCAAAATAAAGGATGTATTCTGGTTACCCGGTGTAGGCGATCATGGTGGTGGTCCCACTCGCGATATGTTAGAAGTCGCCCAGCGTTGGCAACAATCTCCCTTCTTCCCCAATTTAGAATTTACCACCGCATTGAAGTATTTGCAGAATCTTGAGAATCAGTTAGAAGATAGGGAAGATAGTAGAGACGTGCCACGGCGCGTCTCCGGGGGCGGGTTTAGTCAAATCAGGGAAACAAACAACGATAATAGTCAAACCCGCCCCGACAAATTACCCATTCCTAATCCGATTTGGAATAATGAACTCTATCTAGAACTCCATCGCGGTTGTTATACCACCCACGCTGATCAAAAACACTGGAATCGTCGCTGTGAAGGATTACTGTATCAAGCCGAACTCTTGGCCTCTCTCGCCACCCTAATCACCAACAAAAACTATCCTCAATCTCAACTAGAAACCGCTTGGAAAAACGTTCTGTTTAATCAATTCCACGACATCTTACCCGGAACCTCAATTCCCGAAGTCTTCATTGAAGCCAACCAAACATGGCAAAAAACCGAGACAATAACCCAAACCATTATCGCCGAATCCCTAAACGCGATCGCGTCCCAAATCACCCTCCCTTCACCCCCTCACCCCAACGCCCAACCCCTAATCATTTTCAACCCCCTCAACTGGCAACGTTCAGAACTCATTACTATCTCCCTCTGCGTTCCTCTGCGAGAACCTCTGCGAACCTCTGCGTTTCAAAAACAACCATCTGATGCACCCAAAATCACCAACAATCAAACCTGGCAAATTTACGATAGTAACGGCGAAAAAATCCCCAGCCAAACCTTAATCAGGGCGGGTTTTGAACAAGAGTTATCATCAATAGCGAAACAAGAATCCCTAAACCCGCCCCGACAAACCGGATTCTATACAAGCAAAGCGAAGAATCAAACCCATCTGCTATTTCAGGCAAAAGATATCCCCGCGATCGGCTATAAAATAGTCTGGCTTTGTCCCACAGACACTCCCCCAGAAAACGATAACCCCAATCCCCCATCCGATAACGAATTTATCCTCGAAAATGAATATCTGCGAGTTATCGTCGATCCCAATACTGGCGACTTAAGCAGCATCTTTGATAAACCAAACCAGCGAGAAATATTAAGCGGTGCAGGGAATCAACTGCAAGCCTTTGAAGACAAAGGTCAATATTGGGACGCCTGGAATATTGACCCCAATTACCATCAACATCCCTTACCGCCAACCCAACTGAAATCGATTCAATGGCTAGAACAAGGAAATCTGCGATCGCGTCTGCAAGTCATTCGCCAATTAGGACAATCCCAGTTTTGCCAAGACTACATCCTGACATCAGATTCACCCCTACTTAAAATAGCCACAACCGTAGATTGGCAGGAACGCCAGGTATTAGTCAAAGCCGCATTCCCCTTAAACCTAGAAGCCGACTATGCTACCTATGAGATTCCCTGCGGCGCAATCCAACGCCCCACCAAACCCCAAACCCCCGCCGAACAAGCCAAATGGGAAGTTCCAGCCTTACGTTGGGCGGATTTGGGGGATGAAACTTACGGCGTGAGTCTACTCAATGATTGTAAATACGGCTATGACGCCCAACCCTCTCAACTGCGATTAACCCTACTCAAAAGTCCAATGTGGCCCCATCCCGATGCCGATCGCGGAATTCACCACTTCACCTACGCCCTCTATCCTCATGCGGGAACTTGGCAAGCCGCGAAAACCGTTCAGCGAGGATATGAGTTAAATTTCCCCCTGCAAGTCATCCGGCTAGAAGATACGGCGAATCAGAGTGTTAAATCGAATGGCACTGACTTAAGCTGGGTTCGTAGTAGGCACTTTAGTGCCAGAAGCGCTAAAGCGCTTACTACAAACTCTAAAGTCAGTGGAATTTATGTTAAATTATTGCCCCCCAGGGGTTCCTTGCTAGAGTTATCGGCAGAAAATTTAGTGGTGATTGCTCTCAAGCGATCGCAAGATAATCCCCACCGTTGGATTTTGCGGTGTTATGAATCTCAGGGAGAGGAAGCGGAATTTTCATTCAATAGTGATTTAGGGTTGGCGATAGAGGGTTCTGTTGATTTGTTAGAACGTCCTGTGGATCAATCTCCAGAATCCCCGACGCTGCAAGCCTTGAAGATAGCGCCTTGGCAGATTCGGAGTTACGCGATCGTTCAAATTTAATATGGGAGGTTGGTGAGACTAATTAACCAAGGTCAGCCCGACCATCACATGCCGCATATTTAAATTTAGAAACGACATCGGCATGATTAGTCTGAGTTTTCCGTTCCCACTCTCCTTAGGGAAAGTTGACCTGCAAGCTTTGACGCTAGAATACCTAGTAGCCATAATTGTTGCTCTTCATAGGCTAGATGTTCCCATCCTTCAGGAGTTTTATTCGTTTTGTATCCGCTGTTATGCTTTCTTATCTGCTCAATGGGTAAAATACAAAAAATATGGTTGTCTGGGCAAAAACCTGTAGTGTCAAGTTGGGCTGCTAGAGGATTTTCCGATCCACGATTAACTGCACGACCAACTAAAATCTTGGGTAGGTCAAACAAGTCAGCAAACTCTGTTGCTGTTCTGTAAAGAAAGTCAGAAGTATACTTGATCCAACGCTCATTTTCATTCACTTGTGTTGGATCAGCCCAGAGTCTTTTTTTATCCCGCCATTTCATTTGCCAATAGAGTTTACACTTATCCTCCGATGAGCATTTCTTAATTGGCTTGTAACCTTTCTTAAGAGTGACAGTGCTGTTCAAGATAGATTTTTCGCTGGTTGATATCTTCAGGAATATCAGACATTCCCGCCAGACGAGATGTGGCGGCTAAGAGGAGACTACCTGAACCTGCGGCTGGATCAAAGATAACTCGTTCTTCTGGTCTTAACCGTTCTAAGGGAAGCAATTCCAACATGCGCTCCGCGATCGCAACTGGAGTATAATGTCGCTGTAAATCACTCCAGGCTGTACCTCCAAGCTCTCGCGGTAATTCCTTGATGGCTCGCTCATACAACAATCCCACATCTTTGTGATCAACCAAACCAAAGCTGACTCGGCTTCCCAGGTTAACTGCCAGATGTTGCAATACCCGATCATTCAAGTGGGGGATGGATTCCTCCAACGCTTTCTTGAAAAAACCATTTGCACGCGGTACGGTGCGGTTGAGCAAGCTTCGAGGGTCATTGGTTGGGATAGAGTCGGAACCAAAGAATCCCTTGTCTTCTAAGATACGGGCAGCCAGAAATGCGATCGCGACTCGAATCCCATGACCAGCAGCTATCTTGGTACGAGAGGATCGATCGCTTTGTGACTGTTTTCGCTGAGTGGGAAGACCAATCTCTTCAATTATTCCTTGAATTCGTTCTTCTAACTTACCGGATGGCTCGTAATACTGAAGCAGATACTTCTCCTCCGAAACGAGTAACCCTGCACGGAGGGGCAAATCACGCAGCCATCTCCGCCACTGTTCCATACTTTGCTGTGGAACAACTTGAACCATAAATGCCAGATTAGTCGCACTAGGGCGGAGTCCATAATCTGTCCATAAGGCGTCAATTGCCACAGGTTTGTATGCTTGTGACGCTGGCGGAATACGCACGTTGTAGTGGGGTTCCATGTTCCACACTCGACGCGCTGTATCGACTACGTATTCAAGTCCCACTGAGCCAGCCATGCCAGAATCTATTTCAATCCTATGCCAAATTTCTCAAAAAGTACGTGCGATCGCGGCTTAATTCGCCCATCCACCAACCAGAAAGGCTATCAGCAAGCCTTGGATGATTTGGCGATCGCCTCCCTTCTCTCTCGCCTGCAAACCCTCTGTGACAGTGAGTTTGATGCAGTCGGGATGAATGTAAGCCAGTCGGAACTCGAAAGCCTCGCCGCGATCCTGATCCGCGAGTTAACCGCGACTCTCAATGGCAAAATTGTATCCGGCTACCTTAAAACTAGGGGTTACGGCGGCGGCGACTTACCCATCAGCTTCAGTCACAAGCGCTTCTCAGCCGTTGAACTTCCCACCAATTTCCCTCACGTCAAGCCACCGAGATTCCTCTATGGGGACAAGCTGCAATGGATTCGCGATCGCGCAGACAGCCTCAACCCGAAACTCCCCCATCCGCCAACATCTCCAGACTGGGGAACTGCGATCGGCAGATTCTACGGCTTTGCGTCTCATCACTGTGGTTGGACATGGTGTTATCTGATTTGGCTGGACAAATGTTCCCCCAGTTCCCGGTGGACGGTGGCTGATACGGCTTGGGAAGATGACCTGGAACCTTGGGATACATGGACACGCCTGGGTCAATTGAGCGGGGTTCGATGCCCCCGAAATTGACGTTTACCATTCTGAGAAAAGCGTGGTAGAATCTAGTTATGATTCTAAACTACACCTACCGTATCAAACCTGATGACCAGCAAACCCAACTCCTCGATGAGTGGTTGGAAACGCTGCGGGTGTCCTATAACTATGCGTTACGGGAACTCAAAGATTGGATTGCTTCTCGCAAGTGTCCAATAGACCGATGTAGTTTGGAGTCAGAGTACATCATGAGTGCTGACTACCCATTTCCTAGTTATCACCAACAACAAAACAATCTACCGCTAGCCAAGAAAGAATTTCCTCGGCTCAAATCTGTTTCCGCCCAAGTTTTGCAGACTAACATTAGAAGGTTACATGACGCTTGGGACTTTTTCAGGCAGAGGGGATATGGTTTCCCTCGCTTCAAGAAAGTAGGACAAATGAAGTCGATGTTATTCCCACAGTTCAAAACCAACCCGATTACAGGTTGGCATATTCAACTTCCCAAATTAGGGAAAGTCGAAATCAACCTGCATCGACCTATCCCTGACGGATTTGTAGTCAAACAAGTGCGGGTGGTCAAAAAGGCGATGGGATGGTTTGCAGTTATCGCTCTGTACTCAGATATTGAGGTTCCCGCTCCTTCCCCTCATGGTCACGCCATTGGAGTTGATATAGGGTTATTGTCTTACCTGGCTACCAGTGATAGCTACTCTGAGCCAGGACACAAATTCTTCAAAACCGAACAAAGTCGGCTGAAAGTGCTACAACGTCGGTTAGCGAAGAAACGGAAGCGTTCCAAGAACTACGAAAAGGCTAGAAAAAAGGTAGAGAAGCAGCATAATCATATCGCACTCAAGCGGAAGGATTATCAATATAAACTTGCCCATAAGCTTTGCGACATGGCGGATACTATCTTTGTCGAAGACATTGATTTCCGTATTATGGCGAAGGGCTTTTTGGGTAAACATACAATTGATGCAGGGTTTGGACAGTTTCGCTCTATCCTAAAGTTTGTTGGCAAGAAGCGAGGAGTATTTGTTGGAGAAGTAGACCATAAAGGAACTTCTCAAACTTGCCCAAATTGCCGAATCGAAGTGAGAAAAGAACTCCCCCAGCGAGTTCATTTTTGCCCTGAATGCCACTATGAAGTGGACAGAGATATCGCTTCGGCTCAAGAAATCTGTAATCGTGGACTAGAAACGTATCCAGGGACTCTGGAAAAGCAAGAAATTGGCTCTCAAGTCGAGGTGTCGGGGGCGATGTGCCTAGATAACTGGCGTAGGGGAGCAATGCCTTATCGTGAGGTAAGGAAGCCCGCACCATAATCTTTGATTTGGTGCGGGAGGATGTCACTCAGCGTTCTCCCTCGGAAGTGTTTATTACCCAGTATGTGCCGATGGAGTTATTTGGGTTCACCTCTGGCGATCAAACCTTAGTGTTTAATCTTCAGGGAGGAACCGTGATTGGCGATTTACCTGCTTATGAAGCCTTTAGCCTCGGCGGTGGGAGTTCGGTACGCGGCTATCAGAGTGGGGAAGTGGGTGCAGGTCGGTCTTACCTGCAAGCCACGGCGGAATATCGGTTTCCGGTGTTTACTTGGTTGGGGGGTCGCATATTTGCGGATTATGCCACAGATTTAGGTTCAGGGGATACCGTTACCGGGGAACCGGGAGAGGTGCGGGATAAGCCAGGGAGTGGATTGGGTTATGGGGTTGGGGTGAGAGTGCGATCGCCCTTTGGTCCAGTACAGGTTGATTTTGGCTTAAATGATCAGGGGGATTCTCAGGTGCATTTGGGCGTAGGAGAACGGTTTTGAACCCAAAGGTTTGAGGAGAGGGCGACCCGATCAAATTAAATGGACTGGTGGTGTTAATTAGGCTAAGCGGGTCGCCCCTACAGGGATCTGACAGGCGATCGCTCTTTTTTGAACGATATAATTTTTGTTAAAATCCTTCAAACTCTGAATAACTGAGGTACAATAGGTCGTTCTCCCCGTTGAAACTTATGCCAAGTTTCGCGTAAGAATGTCGGTGCTGGATGATGGGAATCATACACCACGATCGCGTTCGTGAGCATTCGTTTAGGATTCACTAAAATCCTCCCCCTGTTGTATAATGAGCTAGATGCACCACCATCTAAATTCATCGCCTCACTACACCCAATTGCCCGCATTACCTTCGCTTCTCGCCATAGTGGTAACGGTGCTAAAAACGTGACCAAGACTAATTTTTTGCCACTGGCTGGAAACCCGATCGCACAGCGATGTGCCACACCCATAACACGCGGATCAGTAAATCCTTCACTACGCGGCGCTAACCAAACTTTTCCCTTTCTCAGCAGTCTTGGACCCCCAGTCAGCGAAAACCAATGTTGACTCCAGTCTGGTTTTCCATCCACTCGCGCTGTCACTAATTCGGGTTGGTTTCCTAGCCGCAATCCCAGCGTTGTACCATAATTTTCCCAGGGACTGTATTTAAGAAATGTTCCGGCGGATACTATATTTCCCATCAGCCGTTTTGGGTCTTTTTTGCTAAAAAATGTGCCACTAGCGACAACAGCAGCGTGATAGCGACGAACCATATTACCAAACGATTCCTCACCAATCGTCCCTTGATGATTTCCCAGAGTGGAATTATTGGCTAAACCAATGGCGATAAACGTATCGGGGTTGGTCAAATCAATATGGGTTTGATAGAGGGGAACTCCCAGAATCGTACTGCGGCGAAGACTGACAGACTCGGCGGCGACTGGGGAAACGAGTCCCAACCCTTGGGCTAAAGCCGCACCACCCAGGACTAGAAATGAACGTCGAGTGAATTTTCGCTGAGGACTGGATAAAGGTTGACGTGACATCGGTACAATTTCAATAGGACTAGCAGTTATAAACGCCAACTGGATTGGCTAGGTTTATGACGAGGTGGATTGCAACCTGGTAATTGATGATTCGTGATTGGAGAATGCTGATTACGGAAGAGGGAAGGTTTGTGTAGTCTGAGAACAAGTTTTTCTCTTCCTCTAGCAACCTGATGAATTGGTTTGCTTCGCTGACAATAAATACTGGATTATAACGATTTAATCCGGACAATTGTTCTTCAGTATCGGGGTTAGAGGTAGCGATGAGTAAAGCGGTTTCCCTGGACGAGTTGTGGGAGTCAACGCCACCCAGCGAGTCGGTTTTTCAACCGGAACAATTGGTGGGGATTCCTGAGGCGGTACAACGCTATCTGAACCATGCGATCGCGCCAGGAACACCATTAGCCTCTGCGGTGCGACTGCGGATGCATGGTGAAATTAAACTGCGGGGTTGGCTTCCTTTCACCGCAGAACAAGTTATCTCGTGGCGTCGAGGTTTTATTTGGCGGGCGGCGGTACGGATGAATGGCTTACCGATTTGGGGGTCAGATCGGCTTGTGGATGGTGTTGGGGCGATGCGGTGGAAGCTGTTAGGGCTGTTTCCAGTGGTAACGGCTTCGGGTGAGGATATGACGCGATCGGCTGTCGGGCGAATGTTAGCAGAACTTATCTGGTTACCCTCTGTACTGTGCCAAAGTGATGTGTCGTGGACAACACCGGATGCAGTTCATGCCCATGCTAGTTTAACCCTATTTGGCGAGAGTACAGAACTCATCCTCACGGTTGATAATCAAGGGCGGTTGGAGAGTGTTAAGCTGAGGCGCTGGAACAATCCTGAAGGCGCTGAGTTTCATTATGCAGATTTTGGCGGCTTGGTGGAGGAAGAAGGGACGTTTGGCGGCTATACTATCCCGACTCGCTTGTTGGTTGGATGGCATTTTGGTAGCGAAAGTTTTGAGTCGGAAGGGGCATTTTTTCGAGTGACTATTGATCAAGCAATTTATCGTTAAATCACTTGTAGGGGTGACCCGCTTGCACGAATTAGAAACTCCAGTCCTCTCAATTTGAACGTTTAATCATTTGTAGGGGCGACCCGCTTGCACGAATTAAAAATTCTATTCCTCTCAATTTGAACGGGTCGCCCTTTTCTCATGAGTAGCGAACAAAATGCTTGCACTACAAAGATTTCGCTATTATTGACATTAAGGTTTAAATTCTGAAGTGCTTATATGATAACCTTTC